>CAYMBT010000143.1:0-7388 GCA_964388755.1 uncultured Pseudobdellovibrionaceae bacterium
AAAGTCCCCAAGAGAATCTTAAAATAAGCTATGACAGTGCCATACCCTACACCCACGAAAAAATAGCAGATATCACCCAAGCGGCCATCGTGGATGATACACCACTGAGTTGGTCACAGCTTGTCGGACAAGATCCAGCCCTTCTCGAACTGCAAGAAAAATATAATCAAAGCATTTACGCATTTGTTTACGCTTGGGGTAAAAGTATCAGTCAAAAATCTGAAGAGCCCATCACAATCACTCTCAATAGTCTAAAGCCACAGGCTGATTTAAAAGAAGTGCTTAAAAAAAATAATATTGAGCTTTCTGATCAAATAAATATAGATATTTTAGACACAGAAAATTACGGGTTACTGGCCCAAACCGGTGATCAAAAATTGATGTGGAGCGATTATCTTTCTTCAAATGTCGTTCATGCTAAGCTTTACGAATCCCTTTTTAAACAAAGAATGCAAAGGCTCAATGGGATGGTTGTAAGACGTTATCTTCTTGAGGCTTCAAAAGAGGCTAAAATCTCTATGGAAGATTTTGTTAAAACTAAGATAGTGACCCAAGAGTTTAATCCCACAGATCAAGATGTGGCTAGCTTTGCAAAAAAACGGGGTATTGCAGAAACTGATATTGATGAAAAAATGATGGAAAGTCTTAAAGACATCATCAAACAAAATGATCGTGACCATAAAATTGAAAAGTTTGTGGCGACTCAACTGGTTAAACAACCCATTAAAGTGACTTACAAAAATCCAAGTTTCAAAGTCGTTGCGCCAAAGCTTGATGATAGCATCCCTCAGTGGGGTGAAAGCAAAGGGCCAGAACTGTATTATGTCGGCGACTGGAGCTGTGAAAATTGCCCAACACTGATGAAGAGCTTTCTTCAAGCCAAAGAACAATGGGG
Source organism: uncultured Pseudobdellovibrionaceae bacterium (assembly GCA_964388755.1). Lineage (GTDB taxonomy): Bacteria > Bdellovibrionota > Bdellovibrionia > Bdellovibrionales > JAGQZY01 > JAGQZY01. Next base: position 896 of record CAYMBT010000143.1, read on the forward strand.
AGAGAAGCTTCACGGAGCATTGATTTTCTCTTTTCCAGAAAGAGACAGGGAAGCCCGTATGGGAGCAGAAGCCGCTTTTTGTGTCAAAGCACAAAAAAAAGAAGCTGTCTGGACTTTTTTAGATCAAGTTTTAAACCTCAGCGAAGAGAACTTTGAAGAGAAAATCAATCTGGCTGCCAAAGCCTCATCGATTAATTTTGATCAATTTAGAGAGTGTTTTTTAAAAAGAGAGTTCCAGGCTCTTGTGGATACCCATCTGAATTATGCCAAAGAAATGGGTATTACTCGTTCGCCTCTTTTGGTTTTACAGGGTCATGTGATCGAAGCACCTTTTGATACCCAGACTATTGATAAAGCTTTTAAAGAACGGGGAGTCACCTTGGGTGGCTCATCATTTTTTTCTAAAATACTGGGTCTCTTTGGTTTATAAGAGATTAGAATTGTTTTCGAACGCCAAATTGTAAGATTTGAAATTTGGTTGAATTATCATTTCTAGGATTTGAGAAGCTGGTGTCGGAGAGATCACCAAAGATAGACCAGCTTTCATACTTTCTCTCTGGATTCAGTCTCCAGCCAAAATCGGCACCTAACTCTCGGTTTTCAAATCTAAAGTTAAAGTCTTGTCCTGTTGGTCCGTATCGCATGCCCAGCCAAAACTGGGTGTTTTCAAAAAGAGCTTTGGCTTGAAATCCGACTAAAGAGTTAAAGCCAAAGTTTCTGTTCTCTGCAAACATAGAAAGATAATAACCACCAAAGCCAAATTTAAAAGGTGTGCCGCTGACAGATATTGGCGTGGTGTAAAGAAGCCACTGCTCGCCACGAAACAGGTAAGTTTTCTCAAAGATAGGACCTTCGTTGGCAGTCAATGGAAAAGTGAAGGTCGCTGAACCTTGTATTTCTAAATCGATAAAAATAGGAGCATAAACCCCGATACCAACAGCGATTCCATTTTGGGTGAATTCTTCAGTCAAAAAGTTTTGTCTTAACGTGAATGTATTAAAATTAGCTATTCCATCTAGGGCTATGTTTTGAAAGAAAACCTCTGTTGTTTCTCCGGGAACAGCGTTAATCCAGCGACTCAAGTTTTTATTCTCAGAATACATATTGCCATCAAAAATGTAGTATTTTTTGAGCCTTTGAATTCTTTCTTCATCACTTTCGTAACTGCCAAAGCTATTAGGGGTTCGGGTCGCAAGTAAAGACTTAGGAAGTTGTGATATTTTTCTTTTGGCATGGTGAGAGGGGATCCAGCCCACCTTGTGTCGCAAAGTTCCGCTTTTGTCTTTGGTTTGATAGCCTATTTTATAAAATAGTTGATGTTTGAGTTCGCCAGACTGTTGAATGCGTGGCAATTCAATGACTGTTGTATCAAAAAGATAAGCGGCTGTATGAATATCAATAGAATCCACACAAAGATCTTCGGCCAGTGAACAATCTTTATGAGTCCATGGTCCTGGTCGATTAAATGTCGAAATTGAGTTTTGACCGTAAGGCACTAGGATATCAATCTCAATGGGAAAGTCGTGGGATGTGATCGTTTCAAAGTTGCGCCAATCGTAGTAAAGATAAGCGCTGGTCAGATCTTGTTCACGATTATAAATCTTTTTCCACAAGCCTTGGTTATCACGATCCATTCTCATTTTATGCACATACTGATCTGGGGTATCAATGACCTTTACCATTTCACCAGGTTGAAGCCTTAACGGCATATCACTTGAAAGAGTGGGTTCGCGGTGAAGGGGCTTTGAAGAGTGACCTTCAAAAGAACGCACTTCTAAAAAATAAACAATTTGTTTTGGAATTTCTTGATTTCTGATCACACCCAGTTTGGGCGCGAGTTGATCTTGAGCCGTTGTTGTTGCTGAGGGAGCTCTTTGAGTTGAATCAAATTTTTTAAGATTCTGATTGGTTTCGCCCACTTCTTTTTTGTAAAGGACTTCCAATTGATTTTGCTCGGGAGACTGATCTGTCAAGCTGTTGATGGCTTTGACTTGATCTGAATCTTCATGCTGAATGTTCTCGATAAAAATAGTTCCAAAATGCACGCTGTCTTCAGCGTAGCTTGGGATTGAGCTCAGTGCCCAAACGATAAAAATACTGAGAGTGAAAAAATTTATTTTCATCATAACTACCTTAAACTCTTCGGGACTCTGTTAAGAAATCATAAATATATCCATACGTTATTGTGATTTTCTCGACCTTTTTCAGATGTGATAACTCGACCAAAGGAGTGTGAAAATAAGACGGATGTGTTTTTTGAATTCAGTTTTATTTTTAGACTTTCAAAAGACAGACCATGGGCGAGTCATGAGTTCTAATTTAAGAATCTACTGCTAATATAAAACCATGCTTTCTCCATCCAAAAAAATAGCCTTGATCGGTTTTGTTTTTTTATTATTTTGTGGCCCACAATTTGTTTATTCGCAAAAATCAAAAGAGGTTAAAAGTAAAACTGGGAACGAAAAAAAACCAATTATCCCCACTAAAACGGCTAAGACACAAGAGAACGAAAAGAAAATTTTTGAGTCAAAAGCGGGTCAGCAAATTTTTAAAAGACAGGGTGCCCGAAGAGACGAACTTAAAACCTATAAAAAAATGGGTTATATTGGTGAAACTTCAAGTGGCCTAATTTCTGTGCGTGATCTGAAAAGCGTTAATGAAAAGCTTAAAGCCAAAATTTTAAAAAAAGTTGAAATAGAAAATAAAGATCGAACAATGATGTACAAAGCTATGATTAAAAAAAATAATTACAATGCCAATGAAGAAAAAGTTTTTAAAAACAGTATGTTTAAGTCCCACCTCGAGAGAGATCCCAAAGGGGTTTATTATCTTGAGGACAAAGAGTGGATCAAAAAAATATAATCAGCCTCTATAAGGAAATTTATGATTTTAAAAAAATCTTTTTTGTGTGCATTTGTTTTTCTATTTTCTCAAACGCTGTTCGCACAAAATTTTGGTGGCACCAATTTGGCCTTTCGTGGAATGGCAGGATATATGGGTTTTGGGGTGGCCGAGTACACGGTGCTTAACCCCGCTACTGAATTTCGCATGGATCAAGGAATAATGCTTTATTTAGCCGGTGAGCGCCAGATCGGAAAGACAGGATTATTTTTAACAATTTCTATGAATTTCATGCAAAGTGATGGGCAAACTTTTTATGACTATACTGCCCTTGGTGGTTCTAATTATGCCACCAATCCTGGAACCCAAATTGACTTTCAATCTGAACATTTACAACTTGGTTTGGGATTAAAATTTAAAATCTTTCCAACCTCTTTTTTTAGACCCTACGGCGAGGGCGGAGGTCTTTTTGGTTATCACACCATTAACTACCGTCCTCAATCGGGCCAACTGACAAACACCGATGGTGGAGAGAAGCTTAAGGATGGTCTTACCGGTTTTGGTTATTACATGGAAGCTGGGGTAGAAATCGATTTCTCTCCACTTTGGGGAATCCGAGCAGGGGCTCGTTATCAAATGACAGAAACAAGACCTTTTGAAACTCTTGGAAACGAAAAGATCAAATACGAAACCAGAATCTTTCAGTTTGGTATTGGTCGAAAGTTTTAAGAAAATTTATTCTTTTAAAGTCCGAGTGGATGAAGACGGGGCGTTGATATAAACCGCTTTGATTTTATCACGAGGCTCTTTGCTGAATTCTTTGGCGGAAGTCTGCTCAAAAGCGAAACTTTTTATAGATAATGCCACCAACACACTGATCACAAGGCCTAACGTCGCTTTACTGAGATCCATTGCTGTATCTTTAAAAATTGTTTTTAGTGAAATCAATTGGAGGTGATGGTTCAGTGCATATTCACGCCCTGCAAGAACACCCAAAAAGACCCAAGTTGTACTCATGGGAAGATTATTAAGCTCTTTAAAGAAGAGAAGAACAACGGCATAAAGGCCATCTATGATGGTGGCTGAACGAATATCGTGAGTGTTGGCTTTGTTATCGACAATCTTTTGAATGTGTCCACCGCGGTTTCTAAAAATAAGGGCTAAAAGAAAAACAAGTCCAACAAGAGCCGTCATTAACGTTGAAAATTCAAGTTTACGAGGGAGAAACACAAAAATATTGGCTAAATCTTGTATGAGCCATTGGCTCCAAAGAAAGCCAGTGGTGATCCACTGAGCCCAAACCCAGCGTCTTTTATTATTGGTTGTTTTTATAAATCTTTTTTCGATGGTTTTAGAAATCACGGCCCATAGGATAATTGCTGCTAAAAAAGCAACTCCATAACCGATGATCGATTTCATAATGATTTTACCAAGCAACATCCCCGGGGTAAAAACACTGAGGACTAAAAAAGTAGTACTGACTGGTATTCCCAGTCGAGTGAGTAATAGAAGAACAACTGGAGGCGCAACATGCCACCACTGAATGGTTTCGGCCACTGGGATACTTGAGAGCCTGCCATAAGAGACGTCACCATCATAAGCAAACCAACCATAGATAAGAACAAAGGCTAAAACGGAGCTTGCAAAAAGCCAAAGAACCCACCAAGGTTTCTTTGTGTTTGAGCTTATAAAAGTACCAAGGGTCTGGATAGCATCGTTAGCGATGATCGAGTAACTGGCGACAATAAAGCCAAAAAGGATGAGGTAGAACTCCATAATTAAGGCTTAATATATGTCACTTCAGTCAGATACACTGTTTGTTTCTTGTTAAGATTTCTTAAGACAACCCACCCTTGTGCCCAAAAAACGCCCCCTCGACTAGGCTTTTAACACCTCACAACTCCCAACCCTATAAATTTTTCAATCCCCCCACTGAGCCCCTTAATATCAAAAACCAAGAAGACATCCATTCTACCTCGGCACAATCTTTTAATTCCTCTCAAAGTGCTCATTGACAGTCTGAGAGTTAAAAGTGAAAAGAGGTATGTTTTCGGGGGAGATTTATGAAGTCCATTCTTATTTTGGCTCTAGCTTTTTGGACCGCTTGCGCACCGAGAGATGATTTGTCTCCCCAAGAAGGAACTGGCGGCTTCAACCAACAAACAACTCCCATAAAAATTTCTAACGAAGGTGAAAAACTTTCGACCTGCAGTAAAGACACTGATCCGACTTGGGATACCATTCGTCTTTTTAACGAATTGCAGTTTATTTTTAATAAATTAGATCAAGTCAGCCTCATCGTTGGTAAAGGCACTCGCAATTGTGTGAAAGTTTCTTCGATAAGGCCTGTGGAACTTGTGATACAAAAAGTGGCTAATGCCATGGATTTTGAAAACTCTGGCGCATTTTATTTTGTTTCAGCCATTGAGATTGTGAACACCGATGATTTGCTCGGTAACAATCCACTCATGCAAGAACTTTCCAAGGGAATGGCCATGAGTGTGGCTGAACTTGAAACTTTTTTACGCACAGATAAAAGATCACAAATGACAATCACTTATTTGCAGAAGTCACCGGCTTCATCTCAAGAGGGTTCTGTCACTTCACCGCCGGCTGAAAATTCACCAACGGGTCAGATTAAAATTTATCGCGAGCCCGAATTCACCGGAAAAACGGCAAGTTCTTGCAATAACCCTTGGAAGGATCTTCGCATATTCCCCGATGTGTTTTTGCTATTTAAAAACTCTATTGAGCAAAAACAGATGAAAATGTTTTTAGCCCAAGGGGATCGCAATTGTTACGTGATTGGTGAGAATAGTTTTGTTTCTCTAAAAAATGATCAAGGTGATTTTGTGATCCAAGAGAATTTAGAATTCAAAGTCACTGGTGTGGTGATTCGACCCAAAGTTGATTTTATCACTGATCCCATTTTAGCAGAGTACACAGCAAGGGATATGGGACTAAGCTATCAAGAATTTTTAGATTATTTAAATACTTTAAAAAGTGATCAGGTTCATGGCACTTGGATTCAGTGGGTGGGTGAGTGATGCCGCGGTTTTATAAAATAATATTAACTTTATGCTTAATACTCATTGGTTGTACTTCAAAAGAATTTCAATCAAAACCTGATTCTATAACTGTTATGACCTATAACGTAGAGAATCTTTTTGATACCTTGGATGATCCTGATAAAAGTGACGAGACTTATTTGCCTTTGGATCAAAAAAAATCCTATCAACACCGAACTCTGTGTGAAGCGGCTTCCAATGGTTGGTATAAAAAAGAGTGTCTTGAGATGGATTGGTCAGAAGCTGTTTTGAAAAGAAAATTAAAAAGAATCAGTGATGTGATTTTACAAATCAAACAAGGTCTTGGCCCCGATGTTTTAATTTTACAAGAAGTTGAGAATTTTAATGTGGTCGAGAATCTGAGGCAAAATTATTTACAAGCGGCTGGCTATAAAGAGACTATTCTTATTGAGGGGCCTGATGAACGAGGTATTGATGTGGCTATTTTGTCTCGTCTTTCATTACGAGACAAACCACAGCTACATCATTTTAAACGAACTTATAAAGATCAGTTGATTCAAGAGAGTGAAATTTTGTTGAAAGGCCGAGAACTGAGCGAGTACTTAGGTCAAAGTGAAGCTGAT
>CAYMBT010000144.1:0-7386 GCA_964388755.1 uncultured Pseudobdellovibrionaceae bacterium
TTTACCCACAAAAAAAAGTTGATGCACATATTTCTAAAATGAAGTCCGTTCTTCCTGTTGGGCATACCAAAGAGGAGCTTCAATCATGGATGAGATTGCCAAAATTTGGTACATCATTGGAAATCTTAATTTTGGATCAAAACCCAGGGGCAACAACTGGTGAAGTCAAAGTTTATAAAATTGGAAATCTATTGTGGCATAAAGATAAATTTAGCTTTCAACCTCTTTACTCCACAAAACCTTCTAATATACCCATTTCCCATATCCATTAATCCCGCAATAAATTTTTTTTGGCCTGTATTTAAAACCACAGGCTGTTTTATTTAATCTTTAGAAAACTGACTTGTTCATTAGGTTTAATTATTTATGGTTAAACTTATTTTTTAAGGGATTCGTGGATTTCTTTTTCGATGTGATCAAGATCCTGGGGGCTGGTGTTTTGGCGATACTCTCTCATTGTGATCAGATTCACTGTCCAGTAAAGAAAAAATATGGAATAAAGCCCAATCATAATTTGGGTGGCTAATTTTTTTGGAATTCTAAAATTTTCGACGAGTCCCACAATCATAAGAATGGCCGAGATCCCAAGCCCAATCAGATCAGCCGGCGGAAAGAAGGCTGATGCCAAGTGAAACAGAGCAAATGGAATATGGGCAAAAAGAACAAGAGAGAATATTTTGATAAAAGAAAGTTGTTTTTCATAAAGAATGAGAAAGAAGTAATAAAAAAACAAACAGATTAAAGAAATAGCGATGATCGAAGCAATCAAAGAGATCAAAACATTAATCAGTGAAATGGCATAAGGTGCTAAGAGGTTAGAAAGTACAACGGATGTAAAAGTCAGAAAGAATTGAAAAAGTAAAAGAGCTTTCCATTCAATATCTGGAAGGCGTTTGATTTCGTCAACGGGGTGACGGATCAGAGCGCTGAGGTAAACAAACAAGATTTGAAGTTCGGCTTTGAGTTGCTGCATTAAAAATGGGTGTCGACTCTGAAAGCAAGATCCACTGAGTTTTTATCAATGGTGTCGGTGATCATAGCTGTTTTAAAATTGATGTCCGCACCCACGCTGATAAATGAATTCAGATAGCTATCGATACCAAAAGTAAATACACCGCTGGGTGTTCGGTACTCGCGATTTTGCAGCGTATTAGCGATATCAAGAAAGCGCGATGAAAAACCAAGGCCCATCCTCATGTTCCAGACTTTGTTGATCGTTGGCTTATAAAGGGCTTTAAGATTAAATTCGCGAAGTCGCATTGATGTATTACTGGTTTGTAGAGTGCCAAAGTTGGAGTAAGAACCTTCTAGCCCCCAAGAGGTGCTGAAAACATCAACGCCTAAATTGATCAGTAGTCCACCTTGATTTTGCATACTGCTTGAAACTCCAGGAGCATCAGCATCATAAAAAGTTTGGGTGAGGCCTAATCCTAAATGGGCTCTGGAAAAAGTTCTCATCTCTGTACGATAAGCGGCATTCGAGGTGAGATCTTTAGTGTTATATTTCGAGAGTTTTTCGACGATCTCGTCGTAGCCCTCGTAATCAGCTTGGACGGTTGATACACACACCATTAAACTTATAAAAAGGATCGCTTTCTTCATAACTGTTATTATAGCTATTCGAGCCTGGGTTGTGGAGTCTTCGCTCGACTTTATAGTGTGCTTGATCACAAAATAAATATTATTTTAAAACTCAGCAGGACTTTTGCCTATGAACTTGTGGTCTTTGGTGCGAGTTATTTTATAGGTTTTTCTGGACTTTGTGATTGGTACTTTGAAGTGTGATAATGACTTATGGCTCTAAACATTTCAGAAAAAATTCTTTGTGCCTTTTGCAAACTTGAGCACCGGGTTTATCTTAAAAAAGAAGTTTCAGCTTTTGATTTTCTTATCCTTCTGATGGTGACAGCCCTTCTTGCTTTTGCCATTTGGGATGGTCCTGATCTTCGCTCTATGGTGATCTTTTCAGGCTTAGCTTTTCTATTGCAGATTTTTTTAAGGGTGAGATTTCGCGAGAGTGTGAAATGTCCCCATTGTGGATTTGACCCCATTCTTTATAAAAAAAATCCTCAACTGGCTGCCACTCGGGTCAACGAATATATCGCTCTGAGAAAAGATAACCCCGAATTTATGCTGAGGCCAAAACCCCTCATCAAGCCCATTTACCTTGGTAAGGATCAAATCAAAAGCCTTTTAGTGAAGCCTACAGCATCACCTGGATCCCTCAGGCCTGATGATGCGCAACAATAAAGAGGGATCACTTTATTAAGACCCCATAATCGGCTAAGACTTTGAGGCATGAAGTGCCTGGTTATCATTCCGACATACAATGAAAAAGACAATATTCTACCGATCATTTCGGCCATCTTTAACGAGCAGCCCGAAATACATATTCTAGTGGTGGATGATGGCTCACCTGATGGCACAAACCAATTGGTTCGTAACCAGCAAAAAACGGACTCCAGAATTCACCTGATTGTTAATTCAGGCAAAGGCGGGCTTGGAAAAGCTTACTTGCAAGGTTTTCAGTGGGGAATTGAGAATGGCTATACATCTTGCGTTCAAATGGATGCGGATTTCTCTCACCGTCCGGTGGATCTTAATCTTTTGATTAAAGCTCTTGAAAATAATCCGGTGGTTGTCGGCTCGCGCTACATTGAGGGCGGTAACACCCTCAATTGGTCTTGGTATCGTAAAGCGATCAGTCTTTTTGGCAGTTTTTATTCGCGCACTATTTTAGGCTATCCACTGCATGATTGGACGGGTGGATTTAACGGCTGGCACACTGATGTTCTTAAAAAAATCAAACTTGGAGAGGTTCGTTCTGAAGGCTACAGCTTTCAAATCGAGATGAAATATCGTGCTCTTAAAAATAATTTTAAAGTCAAAGAAGTCCCTATCCTTTTTGATGAAAGAAGAGAGGGCTCTAGTAAAATGAGTCTACGAATTGTGATCGAAGCTTTTTACCGAGTTTGGCAAATTCGTTTTTTGGTATAGCCTGTGGAGATCAAACAACTTTCCTCTGATGTGGTCGATAAAATTGCTGCCGGCGAAGTGGTTGAAAGACCAGCCCATCTTCTTAAAGAACTTTTAGAGAACAGTGTTGACGCCGGCGCCACCCACATCGAAATCGAAGTGGACCATGGTGGACGTTCAATCAAAGTTACTGATGATGGTAAGGGTGTTATCCCGTCCGAGATCCCTTTGGTTTTTGCTCGACATGCTACAAGCAAAATCGAGCAGTCTGATGATCTTTGGCAATTATCGACTTTTGGTTTTCGTGGAGAGGCCATTGCCAGCATATCATCAGTGAGTCGCCTTGATTTTATTAGTCGTCGTCGGGGTGAGAAAAAAGCTTACCGCATACGTTCTGAATTTGGTGTGCTCAGTGAGGTCACCGAAACATCAGCTGGCGAGGGAACCCAAGTTGTGGTGGAGTCTCTTTTTGAAAACATCCCTGCGCGCCTTAAGTTTTTAAAATCTGATTCTGCCGAAATCTCGCAGATTAAAAATGTGGTCAAAGCTATGGCTTTGCAATACCCGGCTCTCCAGTGGAAGCTTAATGTTAAAAATCAATTGGTTTATTTTTGGCCGGCTTCATCAACACTTGAGAGATGTGAAAAAGTTTTAGAAAGCAAAAAGCTTTTTGAAACTCAGTCGAACTACCAAGACTTTAAAGTTCATGCCGTATTTTCTGATCCATCCACGGTTGTTAAAGTGTCCCGGCAAATTTGGATCTTTGTACAGAACAGATGGGTGCAAGACAAAGGACTTCAAGCGGCCGTCATGGAAGCCTATCGAAGTCTATTGATGCATGGTCAGTATCCCATTTGTTATATTTCACTCAGTGCACCACCGGATCAAGTGGATGTGAATATTCATCCCACCAAATCCCAAGTGAAATTTGTTGATTCAAGCAAAGCTTTTCGATCGGTGTATTATTGTATTCGTGAAGCTTTAGAGAAGGCACCTTGGATCAGTGATGATTCTTCGAAAGTTAAAAAATCCCAACAGAAAAATCAATTCTCTGAAAATCAGAATTCTGAATTGAATTTTGCTTCTCAAGTCAACTTTCAATCTCCAACTGCTTTTAAAACGAATGATCTGACTTTTAGCGATCAAGAATTAACAAGAGCTCAGTTTAAACAAAAACAAAATCATTTGAATTCTTATAAAGAAGAACCGGTAGGGCCTAAGGTGGCTTTCAGTGATTTTAAAAATGCAGGTGAAAGAGACTTTTCAGCGCTTACCCTATCAGCGAAAGATTTGTCAGTTTTATCAGATGATAAAGATTATGGTCATTCATTGAATGAGCCTATCGAGAAAAACTTTGAGTCATTAGATGCTGATCAAAGCGAAGAGACTTTTGCCCCAAGAAGTTTTTGGTCGAGTTTACAAGTGATCGGTCAGGTGGATTTGACCTACATCGTAGCCCAAGCCAGTGACAAAATGATACTGGTTGATCAGCATGCGGCCCATGAAAGAGTGGCTTTTGAGCGACTGATGAATGCTTGGAAGAACAATCAGTTTGAAGTTCAGTCGATGCTTTTTCCTTTGACCATTGATCTTGAAGAGCCAGAGATTGAGATCCTTTTAACACTGTCTAGCGATCTTAAAAAAATGGGTGTAGAAATTGAACAAGCCGGGCCCAGTAGTTTAGCCATTAATACTTTACCCGCCTTTGTCAGCGAGACCGGTCTTATTGAAGCTCTAAAAAAACTAGCCACTGAAAGCCTAGAGCAGGGATCAAGTTTTGCTTTAGAAAAAACAATCACAGATATTTTTGCGACGATGGCTTGTCACTCTGTTGTTCGTGCAGGTCAAGCCATGAGCCTTGATGAGATGAAACAACTTTTAAACGATATGGACGAGTTTCCTTTATCGGGTTTTTGTCCCCATGGTCGTTCGGTGTCATTAGAGTTTCCATTTCTTAAACTTGAAAAAGATTTCGGTCGCCGTGGCTAAAGTCATATCGAAATTTATTTATGTGTTAGGGCCCACCGCAGTGGGAAAGAGTCAGTTTTCAATGGGACTGTCAGAAGCTCTTTCTGCACTATGGGATTCTTCTTCTTCTTCTTCTTCTTCTTCTTCTTGGCCGATTATCAACACCGACAGTTTACAGGTCTATAAATCTTTGGATATTGGAACAGCTAAACCCAGTCTTAAAGATCGACAAAGGCTACCCCATTATCTTTTTGATTATATCCAAGGGCCAAAGACCCTGACAGCCGCACAATACATCAAAGATGTTTTAAATGTGATTCAAGAAAATAAAATCACCCAAGCTTTGTTTGTCGGTGGCAGTGGTTTTTACATTCAAGCCCTTGAGAAAGGACTTTATCCCATTCTACCATTGAGCTCTGAGGTTCAAGAGAGGGTTAAAAAAAGAATACAAAGCGAAGGCTATGAGGCTCTTTATCAATGGATTTTAAAAAAAGATCCTGATTATGCTCAAAAAATCAGTGCCAATGATCATTATCGCATCAAGAGAGCTGTTGAAATCATGACGAACCTTAATGGGGTTTCTATAACAGAACTCAAAAAGAAAATGGCACTTCAGTCTTGCTCACCACTCCCTGAACATCGGTCGTTAAAAATAGGTTTTCGAATGAAAAAAGAAGACCTTTTGCTTCGAGTGACTGCGCGGACCGAGCAAATGATCAATGAAGGGCTTATCGATGAAGTCAGATTACTTATGACCTCTGATTTTTCAAATTCATGGGCCCCTTTAAAAAGTGTAGGATATAAGCAAGTGCAGGATTATTTGCTTCATGATCAAAGTTTAGTTGAGCTTAAAGAAAATATCATTTTAGCCACTATGCAATTGATTAAAAAACAGATGACTTGGCTCAAGCGAGATCAAGATATTTTATGGTTTGAGCCCCATGAGTCCGCTCTTGCAATGGACAAGGCAATAGCTTGGTCTAAACTGACCTGAATTTATTGACTGTCTGATCGATCAGCGTAATATATGTCTCATGAAAAGTATGACGGGTTACGGGAAATCTGATTTTCATCACACTGATTTTTCTTTGGATGTCGTTGTACGCAGTGTGAACGGCCGCTACCTTGATATTAAAGTTTCTGCCCCTAAAATTTACTCGCCCCTTGAAATAGAAATTCGAAAATACATTGGCCAACAGATCAAAAGGGGAACTGTTGACCTTTTTATCAATCGTAAAAATTTAAAAGCCAAAGATAAACTTCGCTTTGACGAAAATTTAGCCAAACACTGGCTGGTGGGTTTTAATAAAGTCTCGCAAAAATTAGGGCTCGAAAAAGTCACCGACCCTCGAATTTTACTCAATGTTCCTGATCTTGTGTATTTTGAAGAGAGCGAAGAGCTTGGTAAAAGCGAGAAAACCCAACTTTTTAAAACTATTGATCAGGCCCTTCATCTCTGTATGAAAGTCAAAAAACAAGAGGGCGAAAGCCTGAACAAAGACATTAAAAAACATTTACAAGACCTTCATAAATATCTGCAATTGATCAAAAAAAATCGTCAAAAGATTGTGAGTGATCTTCCTGAAAAATTTCAAGAACGTATTGAAAAGTTAGGCGCAAAAATCGAATTAGAGCCCCAAAGAATTTATCACGAGATCAGTTTGTTGATCGAAAGAAGTGATATCAGCGAAGAGATTCAAAGACTGGAAACCCATATCAAGGCCCTTGAAAAACTTTGTAAAGAGGCCGAGCCCATTGGTAAAAAACTTGATTTCTATGCCCAAGAACTTTTACGTGAGGTGAATACCATTGGCTCTAAGAGTTCAGACTCTTTAGTCACACAGTTGGCTGTCGACTGTAAATCCATTATCGAGAAATACAGGGAACAGGTACAAAACGTTGAGTAAAGTCCGGATGATCCTTATAGCGGCCCCCAGTGGTGCCGGTAAAAATAGCTTTATGCTCAGAGCTTTAGAAGACTTTCCCCGATTAAGGGACATCATCACATACACCACTCGAAAGATGCGCCACGGAGAAGAGCAGGGGAATCCCTATCATTTTCTGACCACCGAAGAGTTTAAGGCTAAAATTGATCAGGGATTCTTTGTAGAGTGGTCGCCCGTTCACGACTCACTTTATGGGACGTCGCGAAAAAGCCTCGATGAGGCTTGGGCAGTGGGTGAAGTGGCCATAATGGATATCGACGTCCAAGGCGTCGAAAAGTTTACAAAGATTTTTCCGGATGCGATCAGCATATTTATTCTTCCACCCTCCATTGAAGAGCTCAAACGGCGTATATTAGCCCGGGACAAGGTCGCCCCTGCTAATTTGTCCATTCGCCTTGAGAATGCAGAGAAAGAGATTCGTATGGCCCACAAGTACGACTATCAGCTTGTGAACGATGATTTTGAAAAATCATACCAGACGTTTAAGACAATTCTT
>CAYMBT010000145.1:0-7197 GCA_964388755.1 uncultured Pseudobdellovibrionaceae bacterium
GATGATCACCCCATGATTGGTTTCTGTGCTTTCGAAGCCAGAGTTGAGATCGCAGTGAGCTCGGAACTTGGGATTAGTTATATTATTGGATCAAGTGCAGTAAGTTCTGGAACAACAAGAACTCTAAGACATGCTCTTTATTCCAACTTTTTTCAAATTGAACCCCATGTCCCAGTCACTGATTATTTATCCGCGAAGTGTGGACAGGATTTCTTAACAATGGCTAGACCCTATGTTGAAGCTGATTTTAATAAACTCGTTGTCGAAATGAATGTCCATAACAACCCTAAAAATGAATGTATTATAGAAAACGACAATCGCCCCGAGGGAGATCAAAATTGTTTAGCTTGGCATCAAAGCCTTCATCCCATCACCCAAAGATCCACCGTTCCTCGCTGTGTTTTTAATAACCGAGGTATTAGTCGATGCCAGCTTCGTTCAAAACAAGGAGCCAGTTGTCCACTCTATCTTGACCGTAATGGTCGTTACACAGAACAATATTCACTTTATAGAGATGCTACTGTGACTGGCTACTCTTACCAATGTGATAATGGTTTAAGCTGCAGCATGGATCGCAACCCCTGGACTTTATTTGGAGCTGTGGTGGCGTGGCCTGGCTCTGCCAGTTGTAAATAAAAATTTACTGTCCGTTTTCTTGCAAAATCTGATTGGAGCTTTCGATCTCTTCGTAAGCTTTTCTCACACTTGGAAAATAAACTGCATCAAAGAAGTCTACGTTCTGACCTGATCCACCCATTCCATTTCTATAAGCAGAATTAATGACATTTTTATAGTTGGGATCATTCTTTTGATTCTCTTTAATTTTATTTTTAATATCTTCTTTCAACACAGCAGCAGTCCCTGCGGCAGGAGCATTAGTACCTGTTGACGCTAAAAATCCACCATTCATTTTACTTAAAATATCTTTGAGGCGAGAGGTTCCGTAGCCACCACGACCTGCTTTAGCACCACCGCCGGCACCACCACCACCATTAGCACCGCCACCCATGGCTGGAGCCATTCCTCCGCCCGGTCCACCACCACCACCGCCGCCGCCTTCTTTAGGAGAGCCACCAGGTACACCCATGGTTTGTGGAGGTAAAAGTGCAGAAGCAGGATACTGATCGATCCCTTTTGGGGTACCTACACCTGACCCACCTAATACAGCTGAGCCATCGGCATTAGCACTTAAACCAACCCTTGCGTCAGAATTAGGAATATTAAGATTTCCACTGGGTGCTGTCATTGGGTTGTTACCACCAAAAAACTGTCGACCGAGCTGATTAGCAGTTTGTGCTAATTGCTCAGTTTGTTCAGGAGTGGTCCCAGCTGGGGCCTCGCCTGTTGGATCAATGGTTGTATCATCTCCGGCAGCACCACCACCGGCCCCAGGGTCTTCTTCACCACCGACTTCAGCGGCACCAAAACTTCCGCCTTCGCTACCGGTGCAAAGTTCAAGATCAAAATTATCTATTGAGCATGGGTCAGTGTTAATTCGCTCGTTGATATGAGCAGAGCAGACCGCTTGGGTGCTACTGGATGCACAAGGGGCTGATTGTAAAAAACCAAGGATGAGTCTGTTACAAAAATTTTTATTGATGACATTGAGATTACAAAAGTCTCTTTTAAGATCAATGACGATCTGACTAAACTCAGTGCATTTAGCATGAGTGGCTGCAAAGGCATCACAATTAAATCGATACATACCAGAGCTATGAAGCCGACTCAGAGCGCCCAAATTATTACAAGGAATATTAGCCAGCCTTAAATCATCTCCGCAATGTTGGTTCTCGTAATAAACACTGGCTGCCCGTTCGCTGATAATTTGTAGAATAGGCGAGTTGGGACTTGATGCTGCTTGAGCCCTTAAATCAATGAGATGATTATTAACTGTATTACTTCCTGCAGGTGTGCCCCTCAGCTCATCAAGACATCGTGTAAGATGATCTGAAAAACGTGTATTAGCAACTGCATATTCTGTAAAACAAGAATCCACATTAATAGGTAAGGTAGACTGTGCAAAAGAATCTATAGAATAAAAAACTTGGCTGGTCATAATCAAGAGAGATAAACTAAAAATGTGTCTCAATAAGGACATAGACATGTCTCCCCCTGTTCCCATAATTGTATCAAAACTCTTCGGTTTTAAGGGGTAATTTCTCCAATGTGTCTCATCATGAGACAGCAGTATTGACAGAAGCATTTTGACTTTAAGCTGGGTTGGGCTGGTTTTGGGGTTGATAGTGGTCGGACCAAAGGCTAGTGCCATTAAATTTTACCAAGACTATGACCTACCTACGGCTTAATTTGACTATTCACCCTAGTCTTTTCTGAGCAGGACCGACAATAATGGGTATAACGGAGGGCTTATGATCAAGCTTTTTACTACCCTTTTAATCACTTTGTTTTTTATCTTTACACCTTCAGCAGAAGCACAAAACAAAGTTAACAAAAATAAATCTGTCGTGCGAAGCACAAAGATTCTTAAAGATGCACGAGTCACTAAAAACAAATACCCCATTGTGTATGAGAAGACTTGGTTTCTATCCCTCAATAAAAAGCAGCAAGACATTTATCTAAAAACTGTCAGTCAGCTTGCACTTAAAATGTCTCAAAAAAGAAAATACTCTTCAAATGATACCTTCAATGAATTTTTAAATTTATTTCTGACACCAGCTCACGCTGTCGGCGAAAAAATCAACAATGGTTTTATTTATACAGGCACATGGAACACATTTATTTCTGGACTTAACTTAGGAGTACTTGCTCCGACTTGTCCAGCGGGACAAAGTGCCTGCGCCCCCTACACCGGCCTTGTGCGCGACGCTGCTGGCTCTGTGAGACTTTCTTGCTCTGCCAATAGTACACCGACTTGTGTGGCTAATGGTGACCGCGCACTCTTAAGAGATACATTAAACAGTTGTAGAACAGGTACATCAGAGATTTGTACTTCTTTAAATACTTTGATGACTCAAAGTACACAAGGAGTTCGCGACTACTGTCAAACCCGTAGTTCAGCGGCTTGGTGTTCATCGGCATTAACGGCCATGACAGAATCAGGTGTTCCACTTCCACCAAGCGAATCAGATGCACCAGCGGGTGCTAATTGCGATCGCGCTGCTAACGAATTAGTTCGAAGAAAAGAAGCCGGTCGTGCGCCAGCTCGCGGAGATACTCCTCATTACAACAACAATCCATTCTGGAGAAACATGACAGCCCTTGCGCGAAACGCCTGTGCTCGTACCAGCTTAACATCAACGACAGAGATTGTCGGAGTGTGTGACGTCGCAGATATGTCAGTTCCGGAGGGTGGTATAACTCGCCCCGTGCCTACGGCGTTAAGAAGAGGCACACCTGAATTTACAGCTTGTCAGGAGCGTCGAGTTCAAGTGTATCGTCAAAATCATGAGACTCGAATAGCGGCACTCAATGCTCAAAAAGCCGAGCTCAATACGCAACTCTCAGCAGTCGGTGGAAACCCAGGTCCAGTAGCCACAATTCGCCAAGAAATTGCCCAAGTGGATCGACAGATTGCTGATGCTCAAGCTCTATTTGATCGAGGTCTACCGAGTATCCAAAGAAGCAATGAGTGTGTCGATACTTCCGAAGTGACTCTTACTGCACCGGGTGCAGAGCTTGATATCTCTGCCATTAACGATGAATTAATTAATAAAATCAGAAGTGGTACAGCTCTTTCAGAACTTGAAGAGAACAGGTTTAAAGCAGCCACGGGCTTAAGTACTCGACAATTCAGAGATTCATTTTGTGGCTCTGCAACTCACGAGGCATTTAAGAGAAACTTACAAAACGCTGTTAACTTTCCGCAACCAGTGCGCGGAGACATGAGAGTCGGATCGACACAAACTCTTGCAGATCAAGCTCAGGCTGCTCTTTTTCGCATGAGAAAATGTATGACTGTATTAAGAACGGCCGAAGAAACGGGCTGCGCATTTTATGACGTAGAAGATTTTAATGTTATTCGTACGGCGACTAATGAAGCCCCGATCTTGGCCAAAAACAGAACGACCGGTGAATGTTTACTTGTCACCGCTCATGAGTATGCCGATGTGGGAGATCGTTTTGATCCATCTACAGGTAACCGTGTGCCAGAAAGGGTCTCTCGTATTACTTTAGATAATTTAGAGACCGGTCGCACAGTGACTGAAACGCCGAACTCATTTGCACGGGGACATTTTTTGAAAGTCTACCGTTGTAATAACGATACTATCCAAGCAGAAACCTATCGTGAAACCGATCCCGAGAAAATTGATAGCGAAATCTAATTCGCTTTTTATCATTCTCAAAAAAAAGCCTCTCTTTAGAGGCTTTTTTTTTGACCATTGAGGCCTTTTAAAACTGGTGGTTATAAAAGACTTGCTCTTGATTTTTAAGAAGTTCAAAAGCTTCATTTTGATTCAAGGATTTAGCATTTAGCCAGAGATCAATATTATCTTCTTTCATAAATATGGGGCAGCGATCATGACCGATTTGTTGGACTTCAGGTGTTGGTTCGTTAGTGATTAAAGCAAAAGAAGAAAATTCTATTTCGCCATGGGGTGATACCCAGTGATCAAAAAGCATAGGAGCCCACATAATGGGCTGCTCTTGAGGCTTAAAGCTAACCAGGGTTTTTTGTCCCTTTTTTTCAACCCATTCAAAGAAACGCAAGAATGGAAAGAGTCCATGATTTTTTAAAAATAAAGAGTTCCATGTGCGGCGCTTTTCTAAAGAATCCAAGCGTGCATTAAAAACATTATACTTGCTTGGGATCTCCTCAAGAGAATGGGCGGGGCGGACTCTGTAACGCATAGGTTTGATCACTTTTTTATCGTTCTCAATAACAACCACTGGCGCAAAGTAGCCTGGAAAAATGCGACCATCTTCGCCGGGTTCTTTAAAAACCGAAGAAGAGGGTTTTCGTTTTAATCCAAGAATTTTTTTGAGATCTTCAGAATCAAGGCCATCAGCTTTTTTTTGCAAATCATAAAAAGCTTTAAAATCTTTTTGAGAGACAGAGGCGCCAAAGCGTTTTGCAACCTTATCAAGATCGCGCTCGACTTGAACCGAAAAACACATGCCTAAAGCCTCATCCTTATGTCTTCTTTTAAATTAAATCTCGCTTGTTATAATTGGCGAAACGGGTCTGTGTTTGGGCTCTTCAGCGATCACTGGTGCTGGGTTGATCATTTGGCTACAAACTTCAGAGTTTTGATCAAAAAGACATTCCATGGGGATTGGGGCAACAGGTGCTGGCTCACTCACAGCGGCCACGTTGTTATCGCGACAGGTTTCAGAGTCTTCATCACCAATACACTCTGGTCTTACAGTGGATGTGTTATTTTGTGTTGGTGATTCGTCGGCCACAATCACTGGTGGAACAACATCAGTCACCAAACTTCCAATACTTGCTTCATCGATCAGGCGACCATAACGAGCCAGATCAAGGATGTTTCTCTCGCCCATATCACTGCATGATAAGGCCTGACCGCTTGAAAGAGTCACCCCTTCGCAGTGCTGACGACACTGGGATACAGTGCTTTTAACCACATTGATAAAACCATTGATCAGTGGACTTTGACTTTGTCTTTGAGAGATTGTGTTTAAAGAAATTCCTATAACATTGGTGATTTCATCATTGATTTGCCAGTACTGTCCGACGGCTTCACGATTTAGAATTTGGGTCACCATAGAGAGATGCTGTTTACAAAGGGCACCTGTGGCATTGGCGGCTAAAGCCGACTGACTAAAAAGCCCAGCAACAAACACAACAACCAATATATAGAGCCTTATCATAGCAATCCTCCAAAATGAGTCCATTGACTCAAAACCAAGAAATTGCAAGGCCAAGGCCCTCTTTAGAGCCCGTCATTTCTTTTTGAGACAACCAGGAACAAACAGCGCTAGTGAGTTGTCAAAAAAATGGACAAATCTTTACTTCTTATTTTTTAACAAAAAGGCAAAAAGAAAAACCAGGGTCATCCCCTTGGGGAGGATGATATTCTTTTTCGGCCAAAAGAAATTGGTCATTATAGGCAGGATAGCGGGTGTCGCCTGGATAATTTTGTTCGATCAGTGTGAGGTAAAGGTGATCAGCCATGGATAGGGTTTGATTATAGATTTCACCCCCGCCAATCACAAAAACTTCTGATGGCCAGTGGGGAATGTTTTTTTGGCAAAATTCAAAGGCCGTTTTGATATCCGAAAAAACATGTACACCTTCGGGCACCACATAATCTTTTTGCCGAGTGATGACAACATGAAGGCGATTTTTAAGGGGCTTTTTAAAGGATTCAAAAGTTTTTCGTCCCATGACAATGATGTGACCCAAAGTTTTTTCGCGAAAAAACTTCATATCCTCTGGAAGATTCCATGGCAAAGTGCCGTCGGTTCCAATGGTGCTATCTCGAGAGAGGGCTGCGATATGAGAAATAATCATACAGCTATCGGCGCCGAGATACGGGGATGGGGATCATAATCTTTAAGAACAAAATCCTCATATTTAAAATCAAAAATATTTTTGATATCTGGATTAAGCAACATCTCTGGCAGTGGCTTAGGGGTACGGCTAAGTTGTAATTTCGCTTGATCGAGGTGATTGAGATATAAATGAGCGTCACCCAGAGTGTGGATAAATTCATGGGCCATTAGGCCGCAAACTTGCGCGATCATCATCGTGAGTAAAGCGTAGCTTGCGATATTAAAAGGAACACCTAAAAAGACATCCGCACTTCGTTGGTAAAGCTGACATGAAAGCTTGTCACCACTGACATAAAACTGAAAAAAAGCATGGCAAGGTGGAAGCGCCATTTTATCAACGTCCCCGGGATTGTAAGCCACCACAAGATGGCGGCGCGATGTGGGATTGTTTTTAATCTGTTCAATCACCTGTGATATTTGATCAATGCTTCGACCATCGGCCGTTTTCCAAGATCTCCATTGGGCCCCATAAACCGGGCCAAGCTTGCCATCGGCATCAGCCCACTCGTCCCAAATACTGATTTTATTTTGTTTAAGATATTCGATGTTGGTGTCACCACTTAAAAACCAAAGAAGTTCGTGAATCACCGATTTTAAATGAACTTTTTTAGTTGTTAATAACGGAAATCGATCGAGAGAGTATCGAGACTGATAACCAAAAACACTCAGTGTTCCAGTGCCAGTGCGATCTTCTTTTTTTTCGCCATGATTTAAAATATG
>CAYMBT010000146.1:0-7164 GCA_964388755.1 uncultured Pseudobdellovibrionaceae bacterium
TACCATCAAGTGCTACCAGTGCGCTCTGATCGAGGCAAATCTGTAAATCGGCCGACTTTTCGCTCGAAGAATAAAGAGCGCTACTTTCGCTACTCTTTTGAGCCGTGTCTTGGTTACAAGCAGTTAATCCTAAAACACCTACAAATATGAGAATAAGTTTTAACTTTTCCATGAAATAGTTTAGAGCAAGGCTTAGGCCAAAAGGAATTGGATCTTAGTGAAACAAAAAATGATTAATTTTGATTCGGTCAAAGTCAGAGATCCATTTCTTTTAATCTTGGCCGCTGAACAGAGATATCTTTGCTTATGGTGTTGTCAGTTTTTTTTAAATTGTCTAAAGACCTTAGATCACTGATTAATTGTAAGCCGAACCCGACGAAAGGCTCGTCTTGTCAAAATCTCAGACAAAAATCATTAAATTGACCTATGAGTTTGTTTTTTTTAATGTGCCTAAAAATAAAAAGGTGTGAAGGTTCTAACCGTCACACCTCTATTCAAAATTGATTAATAATTATTATCGCTTGATATTGATGACTTCTGCGAGCATTTCATCAGCCGTTGAAATTCCTTTGGCGTTGGCTTGGAAATTTCTTTGATACTGAATCATGTCAACAAACTCTTTAGCAATATCAGTTGTTGATTTCTCAATAGACTTAGCAAAAACTTGGCCACGTCCACCTTCAGTGGGTTTACCAAATGCCGGGGCCCCTGATTCACGGGATTCACGAAGTTTGTTAGAACCCGATTTAAATAGACCTTCTGGGCTTTGAAACTTTGCAAGACCAATTTGGTACATGTCTTTGGTTTCACCGTTTGAATAAAGGGCGGTTAATACACCCGTATCATCAAATGATAGACCCGTCAGTCGACCTGCGGCTGCACCGTCTTGTGACCAAGACATCAGATCCGAGCGTGAACCGTACTGTTTACTGCCTTTTAGACCGGAACCACCATCTGTTGTGATGGCGTCACCGAAATCAAAAACAATGTCTTGATTGGCTTGTGCACCGTTATTGAAGCTAAAGTTTTTCTCTAGGATTTCTTCGGTGTTGAGCATACCGTTTTGGGTAAATGTCAAACGACCACTAATGACCTGTTGATATTGACCTGGTAATCCGCCAACAACCTCGGCACCGTTAGCAAGACCGCGATACTCCCAAACTCCATCAGCCGCTTTGTTAAATGCCACTGTGATTAAATGTTTAGAACCTTGAGAGTCGTAAACTTCAACACCTGTCGTAAAGTCAGCTGATTCGTAAGGATTTTGCGGATCAAACACACGGCCTTTCGGAGCCCGCGAGTCAAGATTCACATCAAAACGAACCGTTTTAGAGGGCTTGGCCTGCACTAATGCGCTTGGAAGCCTAATGTCTTCAAGTTTATTGGTGATCTCACCACTTTCGTCAGCTTCAAAGCCTTTAACACGGTAACTATCACTGGTGATTAAATATCCTTCTTTATCAAAATGAAATTCACCATTTCTTGTGAAAGCTCGTCCATCATAACCATCAACGATAAAATATCCATCACCGCTGATCGCAAGGTCAGTCACACGTTCTGTATTATCAATATTTCCTTGGGCGAGAATCGGGTTCACAGCACCAAGCATAGAACCACGTCCAATTTGGTTTCCACCTTGGGTACCCTTTAAACTTTTTGATAAGATATCTTGAAACTCCGCACGACTGGATTTAAATCCATTGGTCGATGCGTTGGCAATGTTATCAGCGGTGACACTCAGAGCCTGACCATGACTCTTAAGACCGGTTACACTGGAATACATTGAAGTTAGAACTGCCATTTTTCCCCCGTTATGACTGTATTATTAAATCCTTATAAAATTTATTTTTAAAATATCTATTTCTATGTTCATTTATCAATTGATCTGCTGTCTTTTAACTCCAGCTTGACCTTTAATTTGACTTCTTAAACTTTGATCCATTTTCGCAGTATCAAGATTGGGCTTTAACCCTTGATCTTCAATAGCTCCAGCGGACACCACTGAATTTTGATTGATCACGTTTTTACCCAATGACTGATTTTGATCTTTAGAGATTTCAATCTTTTTAACATCTTTCAGATTCAGCGATTTGCCATCCACCAAAAGGACTGGGCCTTTTGCAGTAAATTGCACACCATCAACTGGTCCTGAGAACTTAGTATCGGCCGCGACTTTTTGTCCTTGGGATGTGGCCGAGATTTCAACTCGGTAATGACCCACACGAGCTTCTTTACCGTCATCATGAAGGCCATTCCACATCACTTGATTTTTACCCTCTTTAAGATCTTTAAGATCATATTTTTTAACAACAAGACCCTTATCGTCTTTGATTTGCAAAGTGGCATTTTCAGCCATTTTAGGCAGAGTAAATTCAACGGCGTGCTCTTTATCACCCTTCATTCGATCGATTTGTGATGAATCTCCACTGACCATTTTACCGATCAAATTAAGAACATCATATTTACCCTGCTCACTGCCACCTTGGCTCATCTTGGTCAGAGTTTCGTTCATGTTTGAAAGCTGCTCGACAGATGAGAACTGTGCAAGTTGGGCCGCCATCTCATGACTTTTTAATGGATTTGTTGGGTCCTGTTGTTTTAGCTGAGTGAGCATTAATTTAAAAAACGCATCTTTACCCATTTCAGGATTACCGACACCATTGACTTTTCTTTCGTTGGCTTTAAAGTTTGGATCGGCCACTTCGTTTAGAACTTGGCTTAAAGATTTATCACCAAACTGCTTTTTCATCGAAAGAGGATCGGTGGTTTGAGATTTAGAGTTTTGCTCTCTAATATTCATATCTCTTTGCGGAACTGAATTTGTGCCTATTTTAACATTCATATCATTTATCCTTTACGCCACCAAATTAATGGTCTGCCCTTTTCCCTTTTCTGTATAAGGGTTACGGTTGTTCAGAATCATATCTGGTTCACGGACATTTCTTTGATAGTTTCTAAATCCATCAAAAAGTCCACTGGTCTTCATTTCACGCTCTTCACGAAATTGACCTAAGAATTGTTCAGCAAAATCGCGGTTGGCTTGCTCTTGCAAATTATCTTTCAAATCAGAAAAATCTTTTTGATAATCTTGGCTCATTTCTACTTTCAAGGTTTCAACAAGAAGTTTATGACCTTCAAGAGCTGTGCGAATTTCAAATAGACCTTCTTCAAGAGCTTTCTTGGCAGCCACATTATCAGTGAGCATTTGCACATTCACGTGACCATCTTCCACAGCCACTTTAAGGTGAACTTTGCCAAGCCCCTCGGGTTGCAAATGGATCTCCATACTTCCACCACCTTCGTCAACAAAGGCTCGGGCTTGCTGTACGATAGACTGCATATTTTCTATGGCTTCGGATTGATCTTTTCCACCCATAGCTTGCACTAGTGGAGTTTCAAATTGATTGATCTCTTGATTTCCCATAGAGAAATCTTGATCCATATACATGGAGTGTTCTGATTTAAGGGCTGAGCTCTCATCATCTGAAGAGTTTTGATTAAAGTCAGCCCCTAAGCCAACTGATAATTGAGATGTTTTGTCGGCGCTAAAAAGATCCTGACCTAAAGATCCTTGATCAAATGTTAGCTTTGTTTCAAGTTTGTTTTGGCCATCCAAAGCACTTTGATTAAACTTCATCGGCAATTTTATATTTTGCGACTGTGCAATGTCTTGAGTATTGAAGTTTTCTATATCAATTCCATTTAAACTATTTTCTAGACCTTTTTGATCTAAAGTCTTTTTTGCGTTATCCGATAATAAAGACGATGAGACGGCACTCGCACTTTGCTCATCAGCTCCTGCAAGAAAAAGATCATTTTCTGTTGCTGCTGGCTGCTTATCTGCTTTCAGCATTTGCTCGAGTTCATATTGACCATATTGCTTTTCTTCTTTAGCAAGTTCACTTTTAGACTCAGACTGATTATTTTTAGATTCAGCTTGTTGATCTTTTAAAGCTTTTTGGTCTCTTAAAGATTCATGGCGTCGTGCTTGATCATCTTTTATAGCTTTTGTTCTTTTTTCAAGATCAATACTTCTTTGATTTTGGTTGAGTCTTTCGCTGTTTGGATTGTCGTATCCAGCGATGTCATTGTCTTTTTCTTTTTTGTTCGGCTTTGCTGTTTGAATCTTAGTATTTTTACTATTAAGGCGCGAGCTTTCAATAAGCTTATCAAATGAATCTTTCTCTTTTTCACGCTCTTGTCTCTTCAGACCAAGATTTTGTGTTAATGAGGGCTTCGTGTTTTGAATCAGCAAAGTATCTGTTCTCCTATCTTTTTAAACCAGCGTATTTTTCTGAAAGTGTTTGAGCTTTTTGGGGTTCAACGAAGTTAAGCACAGCAGCCGCATTTTGCGGTTTCATTTTGCTTAAAACCTTAATTGCCAGTTGTTCATCCAACTTTGAAATTATGGTTGCCGCATTCTGTGGTTTCATGTTCGAGTAAACTCCTACTAACTTATCTATACTTTCTTGATCAGCCATCACTTTTGAATCCAGCTTTGATGAAATGGTTCGTCTCATCTCTTTGAGCTCAAGTAATTGCTTCTCTATCTCAACTCTTTGTTGTTGCAAGTCCTCTTCCAAACGTGCCAAATCCCTTTCTTTTTTCTCGAGGGCCACATGCTTATCTTTTAAAGCCTTGTAAACACTTGCATTTTTCATCGTCAATTGATCAACATCCACACTTAGTCCTGAAACTCCTCCTACCGGAAGAGCGGCAGTATCTTCAACTTTTTTGCCGGGTAAGTTGGATTTATTTGCCCCGTCCTGGGCCTGACTGGTTGAAAAACTCAATTCAACTCGACTGATTTGACGAATAAAATCTTCGGTATAAAACAAAATATAAAAAGAAAGAACAAGGCCCAAAAAACTGACACTAATCATTTTAAGACTGCTCACGACTTTTGATTTCTTTGAACTCGTCTTGGTGGGCTTATTCACTTTCTGAGGTTTATAAGCTTTAGAACTGACACCACTTGAAGCTTTAGGCTTTGCAGTCCCTTTTGTCGATTGATACTTTGAATATGGATTTTGCATCACTCACTCCCAAAACGTGTGGCATTGATATTATCCAGTTGTTTTTGTAATTTCTTTTTGAGTTCTGTTTTGTGCTCAAGCTCTTTGAACTCTTTATTGTGTTCTATTTTTTTAACCTCAACTTGAAGCTGAACTAATTTCTGAAATTTATCATTAAAGGCTCTTTCGGCTAATGCAATTTGGCCAGAGAGATCTTGCATTTGTTTTTTGAGGAGCTGAATAAATTGGTTATTATCTTCAACATGATGAAGCTCCATATTTGACTGACCAAACTGACTGTTTTTATCAAAGCATTTTTTCATCTCATTCTCCATCCAATGATATTTTTTTATTAAATTATTTTTATAGGCCTCTGCGCGACTGAGTTCTTTTTGAGCTGCTTCGCGCTTCATGACCATAAACTTTAAATAGGATTCTAGACGATACTTAAACTTCTTCATGTCTTAGAATCGCTTTTCTTAATAGATTTTGTGTTTCAGAAATATTAAAACTTTGTTGAACATCTTGTTTTAAAAATGAGGTCATACTTCGATTGATCTCAATAGCGAGATCAAGATCTTCGCTACTTCCGGATTGATAAGCACCGATTCGTATGAGATCTTCGTTGTCACGATAAAGTGCCATATTAGCTCTTGCGATTTGCGCCAGCCCCACATGCTCAGGATCAACAATTTGATTCATAACTCGCGAGGCACTTTGTAAAACATCAATGGCTGGAAATTGTCCCCGTTGAGCAATTTTACGATCAAGAACGATATGTCCATCAACAATAGATCTGACCGAATCAGCAATGGGGTCATCCATATCATCGCCTTCAACGAGAACAGTATAAAGGCCGGTGATCGACCCACCGTGATCAAATGATCCTGCACGTTCAACAAGCTTTGGTAAAAGTGAAAATACACTGGGTGTATAGCCCTTGGTTGTGACCGGCTCACCGGCACTGAGCCCAATCTCTCTCTGGGCCATGGCAAAGCGTGTGATTGAGTCCATCATCAATAGAACGCTCTGACCTTTTAAAGAAAAATATTCACTGATTGCCGTGGCCACAAAAGCACCACGCATCCTAATCAAAGGACTTTGGTCACTTGTCACAGCAATGATCACTGATTTTTTTAGTCCCTCTTCGCCAAGGACATCTTCGATAAAATCCCTGACTTCACGTCCACGCTCGCCAATAAGAGCTATAACATTCACATCAGAATCTGTGGAACGAGCGATCATCCCCATTAAAACAGACTTACCAACACCGGAGCCCGCCATAATGCCGACTCTTTGCCCACGGCCAACAGTGGTAAAAGCATTGATGGTTTTTATCCCAATATCCATCGGTTCTCTGATGGGCTTTCTCAGCATGGGGTTACAAGAGGAAACATAAAGGGGTAATTCTGTCAGAAGTGAAACGGGACCCTTATTATCAATCGGTTCGCCAAGGCCGTTGATCACACGTCCAAGAAGTGCATCCCCCACCCGTACACTGGCCGATGTTCTTAAAAGTTCAATTCGGCTACCAAACCCAATGGATGACATTTCTGTTAAAGGCATCATTAATACTTTTTTTTCTTGAAATCCAATCACTTCGGCAATGATGGGTAAACGACCAGGGGAAGCGATCTCACAAGTGCTCCCCAGTTTTGCACCAGGCAAAAATCCTTCAATCAACTGCCCCACAACATCTGTGACTTTACCGATGTCTTTAACAAGAACTCGCTTCTCAATATTATCAATATATTTTTCGAAGTTCACCGAGTTCATATCAGATCTATAGCTCTTCGTTGATAATCTGTTCTAGTTTTTGCAATCTTTGGTCGATAGAGGCATCAATCACACCGTGATTGGACTCGATCACAATTCCACCTCTTTTTATTTTTATATCTTCTTCAATTCTTGTGCTGGCATTCAGATTAAGCTCTTTAAAAAGAGTGTCTTTATGGGCATCGAGCCAGATTTTATCCTCTGGTGAAACACGAATATTGATTTCTTCGTCACTTTGAACCATCTCTAAGGTTCTTTTGATCAAATGGGCCACATAATCAGGTTCAGTGGTAATCTCTTTCATGAATAAACGTTTTGCCAAATAAAAGCAAAGTTTGACGATTTGTTTTTCATTATCTAGCATCAGTCTTTG
>CAYMBT010000147.1:0-4598 GCA_964388755.1 uncultured Pseudobdellovibrionaceae bacterium
TCATATCTGACATAATGGCTTCCATTTCAGTTTTAAAGATAGGATCTTGTTCGAGAAGATCTTTAAAAAGATAAAGATTTTTATTGAGATGATTAAAGAACGAAACTTGCTGGGCATGGTGCTCAGAAAAAAACAGATCGGCATGAACTAAGTCGTGCAGTAAAAATTCTAGGGAATCTCGACGTGTATCCACAAGTTGACCATTGACTACGGATTGAAGTGACAGTGTTATGACCCGCTTTCCCTGACATTGATATTCAAGAAGTTCTAACGGGGTGACAGGACCAGTGAGCCAAACAAGATCAACCTCATCTTTTAACCAACGTAAAAGTATGTGGCCAATGGATCCTGGTAACTTTTTAAATTGATATAAAGAAAGAAACTCTATGGCACTTCCCGCCTCAAAACAACTGACTCGTCTGAATAGATCAGAGTCATTATATTTTTGAGTTTCATTTTTATGACCAGACTTCATCCACCAATTATTGGGTTTTCTTAGCTGAAGATAGGCGGTAATGACAAAAAAGATGAGCTCTGCAGGGTGAAGATTATTTTTAAAATCAGCACTAAAAAGATTTGAAAGAATAGGTTTTAATTCAAGGGCCTCATATCTAAGGCCCTGGTGCGGAATAAGATAATGTTTAAAACGGCTCTTAAATTGAACTTTTTTACCCCTTTAACGAATCTCAATATCAAAAGGGAGACGAGTCATAATTCTGTCGGTTTTTTTACTCTCTTGACGGACCACATGTTTAAAAAACACTTCTGGCAAAAAAGATTTAAGAGTTTTTAGGGACACATCACCAAACTGTTTTATAAACTCTTCAAAGGCAGAAAGTTCTTTGGGATAAACTTCCACTTGATAGTCTTTAATATTAGCAAGCTCAGCTGCTTTTGCAGTGGCCTGTTCAATGCCGCCAATGGCGTCCACTAAGCCAAATTCAAGGGCGCGACTTCCCATCCAAACTCGGCCCTGGGCTAACTCGTGAACTTTATCACGGGAGTTTAAAGTTTCACGACCTTGACTGACCACTGAAAGAAAATCCTCGTAAATGGTGTCCACCATTTTTTGCATGATTTGAAACTCCTGTGGAGATAACTCTCGTTCAAGAGCCTCAAGATCGGCAAAGGTGTGGGATTTGGCTGTGTCAAAGGTCATACCAATTTTGTCGTTAAAAAATTTCTCGGTGGCAAAGGTCAAACCAAAAACACCGATGGAGCCCGTGATGGTTGTGGACTCAGCAAAAATAAACTGACTACCAGCCGACATATAATAACCACCACTGGCGGCCACATTGCCAAATGAAGTCACCACTGGTTTTGCGTCCTTAAGCCACTGAGTGGATGTCCAAATCACGTCAGAGGCTAAAGCAGAACCACCGGGGCTGTTGACCCTGATAACAACGGCTTTGACTTTCTCGTCCCGACGAATTTCGTTAAGAAGTTTAGACATTTGTTTTGAAGAGATGGCTTCATCATCTTCACTGCTTGAATTGATTTCGCCCGCTGCAAAAACCAGGGCCACTTTATCTTTTTTTGTTTTTTTAAGTTTATCCATCTCGAGGCTCTGATAAGCACGCCAACCGATGTAGTTGGGTTTTTTATCCGTCTCTGTGAGTTCCATTAATTTTGTTTCCACTTCTTCAAACGAAGCTAAACGATTCACAAAACCTTTTTTAAGAGCTTTCTCGGCATAAAGAACGTCAGAGTTCTCGGCCAATTGATTCAGCTCTTCTTTTGAGAGCTTTGATTTTTCTTCAGCATATTTTAAAATCTGCAACCAAGCCAGATCAAGAATATCTGTGATTTGTTCGCGACTCTCTTCGCTCATTTCATCATTAATAAAGGGTTCAATGGCAGACTTGTATTTACCGGCCCTAAAGACTTGGGGGACCACATCTAATTTTTTAAGAGTATTTTTAAAGTAACCCATTTTAGAAAACACACCATCCCATTCAAAAAAACCCTTGGGGTAAAGTACGACTTCATCACTGGCTGAAGCTAGCAGATAAGCGATTTCGCTGTAGTACTCAGCATAGGCTATTACAAATTTACCGGATTTTTTAAATTCAACCACTTCACGTCTCAGGGCTTCGGCATTGGCAAGACCCGACTGAAAATTAGAAAAGTTAAGCAAAAGTCCTTTAATTTTATCATCCCCTGCTGCTGCTTTAAGAACCTGGGTCATTTCGTGGAGGCCACTGATCGGTGGCTCAGAGTAATTCATGAGACTGGAGAAAAGACTTTTACGACGGGTATGATCTTTGAGTGGCCCATCCAGATTAAAAGTAAGGACAGATTGATCTTTGACTGAGGTCAAATCAGTTTCAAGGGCTGAAGGATCTGAAATAAGGCTTGCGGCAACCATGGCCATTGCTAAAAAAAAGAAAAAGCCAAAGGCCAAAAGAGTCCCCGTCATAGAGGCTAAAACAACTTTAAAAAACTGTCGCACGAGCAGCTCCTTTTACTAAATTTTGGATCATTGATTTTGCTCAAAAATGACCGATTGTATTGCCGAGCATTATTGCGGCTGAATCAACATTGTGCAAGTGAGAATAGAGGTTTTTTTAAGCCATTAAACAGAGCAAAATTAAGCATAAAAAATCAAACTCTTTAAGGTTTTATTCAATTCTTAAGACGCCTTCATCTAGACTATTACAAGCAATGGGCCTAAAAGATACAAACCACATTGATTTTTTTAACGGGAGTCATTACTTATGCTCACAACTTTAAGCCTCTACGGACAGGATATTAAAACCTACCAAGATCAATTGGGTGAGCTTAGAATTGAAGTCTTTAAAGACTGGCCTTATCTCTACAAGGGTGATCTCAAATATGAAAGAGCCTATTTACAAAGATATATCCAATCCAAGAATTCAATGGCCTTACTGGTTTTTGATCAAGATCAATTGGTTGGGGCCACAACCGCGATTTTGCTTTCTGATGAATAAGAGAGCCTTAAAAATCCACTGACTCAGCTTGGTCAACCCTTTGAATCCATCGTCTACTTTGGAGAATCCCTCTTGCTCACAAAATACCGCGGATTGGGCCTTGGAAAACAATTTATGAAAGCTCGTCTGGATTTTGCGTCTTCCATAAAGACTGTGACCCATGCTGTTTTTTGTTCGGTGATTCGACCCCAAAACCACCCCCTCAAGCCTTCCAGTTACCGTCCTCTGGATGACTTTTGGCTTGCAACGGGCTTTATCCCCCAAGAGCATCTGCTGGCAGAGCTTGAGTGGCTGGATCAAGGTGAAACACAACCCACTAAAAAGACATTAAAGTATTGGAAGAAATCAATCTCATAAAAAAAACTTGAAGGAGCCACCATGAGTACCGCTATAATCGAAAATTATTACCAATCTTTTAACCAAGGAAAGCTTGATCAAATGCTTGAGCTTGTGGCAGACAACGTCATCCACGAAGTCAATGAAAGCCAAACCCAAAATGGTAAGCTTCTTTTTAAAGAGTTCTTAAATATTATGGATGAGGATTATCAAGAGCAGGTCAAAAATCTTGTGGTTTTTTCTTCATCAACACCTGATCGTTTTAGCGCAGAGTTTAATATTGATGGTATCTATAAAAAATCACAAAAAGGCTTACCCCAAGCCAAGAACCAAAAATATTTTATTCGTGTGGGAGCATTCTTTGAAATCCAATCGGGAAAAATCACCCGAATCACAAATTACTACAATCTTAAAAACTGGATTCAAGCCGTTGAGGGCTAAGCTTTTTATAGTAACGCTTCGCTAGAAGTGTTGAAGGCTTGATCCTTAATCATATGGGCACAAGCCCCAATCCACCAAGGGTCATCATTGAGACAAGGGATATAGTGAAAACTCTCACCACCGAGCTGCAAAAACTGTTTTCGACCGGCCATAGAGATTTCTTCTAGGGTTTCAAGGCCGTCGACTGGAAAACCCGGGCAAATGACGGCTATTTTTTTGTAACCTTTTTGAATAAGATCTTCAAAAATACTTTCAGTATAGGGTTCGATCCACTTTTGACGACCTAAACGAGATTGAAAGCTCACAGTAAACGGCGTCTTTAGTTTTTCGGCAATTTTTCTTGCACTTTGATAGCATTGGGCGCGGTAACAGGTTTTAAGAATTTGGGGACTGGGATGATCACAACAATGATTTTGTTTTAGACAATGATTTTTGGTGGGATCCGTTTTTAGAATATGGGTTTCTGGAAGTCCATGAAAGCTCATCAGTATATGGTCTATGTCCAAATCTTTAAGATGATCGTTTAAAAAATTTTGATAGGCCAGAATAAATTCAGGATGATCAAAGTATGGGGGAATGGTTGTGGTCTTTTGATTTTTAAAAATCTCATTAAATAGTTCGATACTGGTTCTAAAGGTGGACTCGGCATATTGCGGATACTGGGGAAAGAAAATTACTTTTTCGCAATTTTTAAGTTCATCGAAGGCTTGATAAAGTGATGGCTCACCATATCTCATGGCCACAACAACTTTGTAATCCGACCCAAGCTCATTTTGCAAAGCCCTGGCCGCTTTTAAAGTTTCGACCATAAGGGGTGAACCCTCTTTGGTCCAAACTTTTTGATAATTTTTGGCAGACTTTTTCTTTTTG
>CAYMBT010000147.1:4608-7158 GCA_964388755.1 uncultured Pseudobdellovibrionaceae bacterium
AATAATTCCACGCACAAGA
Source organism: uncultured Pseudobdellovibrionaceae bacterium (assembly GCA_964388755.1). Taxonomy (GTDB): domain Bacteria; phylum Bdellovibrionota; class Bdellovibrionia; order Bdellovibrionales; family JAGQZY01; genus JAGQZY01. Next base: position 4,628 of record CAYMBT010000147.1, read on the forward strand.
ATTTGGCGAAGAAGGGTTGGAATTTGAATCACATAGGGATCAGTGAGAAATTCACCCAAGTATGTACCAACATCTTTGGGAGAGCTACTTTTTGGTGTCCCTAAATTTAAAAAAACCACACCAATCTTAGCCATGAATAACCTCCGTCAATTTTAAGGAATTCTTTTGGGCATGAAAAATGATTTTACTCAAACCAAGATCTCCTAAGTAATGGCCCACTAAACAAAACTTTAATGGTCTCTTTTTAAGATCATCAATAAAATGGGCTAGATTGTGATCGTAGAGGGGTAACCGATGGGGCCATTGGTAAACTTTAACATAATCTGGCTCTTCGTGCTCTTGAAAGAGCAAATAACGATCGGATTGAACGTAACGAATAAGGGCTGATGAACTCATTTCGCTGAACTTTATTTTTTGATCATTAAGAATCCAGGTTTCTGAAAACCCATTTTCGGCTCGATGAGCAAAAATATTTTGATTAAATAAGACCCCCAGCGAGTGAAACTTAAGGTCCCTTGCAAACAGACAACCAAAGCCTTTTGCGGTTTTAATTTTGGATGATTTATAAAAAAACTGCACCGATGTCAGTGAAGCTGTTTGTGTTTTCTTGAGACTTTTCGGCAGTTGCAAAGACGGAAACCTGATTTGCATTTCTTTTAAGGATTTAAGATCAACAGCAAAACAAAGGGGGTAAAAGGGTTGATCGCCACCACTTAAGCTTTCATTAATCAGTTCATCCACAGCTTGAGATGATAAACCCAATTTAAAATCCACACCCTGGTTCTCAAGATATTTTTTAAGGTGATGGATCCAATCACCCATTCCATTTTTGGGGGATATGGAACCCCTCAATTGACCTTTCTCTTTACGAGAAAATAAAGAGGTTAAAATCAAACGAGAATCAAGCTTGTCGCTGCTGGATGCAAATACTCCCTGCATGGCAGGCTCTAATAGATTATTAGCAAAGGGCTGACCCAATTTTCTTTGGGCCCAATCTTTTAAATTTTCGTTTTCTTTAAGATCAAGAGCCTTTATGCCAAAAAACCGAGTTTGAATTAAAAGTAAAGCCAGCGGAAAGCTGAGCTTTAAAGTTTCAATTAAACTCAGCGGCCACCGAGTGAGTTTTCCGGCTTTAAAAAACCAACGTATTTTAGACTCAGACTGTGCGCTCAAAAGTTCAATACCAATAACTTGAGAGATCTTTTCAATTTCTAAATTGGCAAGAAAGGCGTTGGCAGCAGACTCAGATAAAAAACCACTGAATTTCTGGGTCTGTAAAAGTCCGCCCTCTTGGGTTTGGGTGTCACAAACCACAACTTTCAATCCCTTATGAACCAGATAGTAGGCTTGCACAAGACCTGAAAAACCGGCGCCAACAATAAGAACTGACTTTTTGTTTTGCAAGTTCAGGGCCCCTACAAAGATTTTGAAAACACCGGAGTCTCGGGCTTTTGATGAAGCAAACGTTCATCTAAAGAGACACAGGCATTTCTGAGAAAAGGTTTACCCTTTGTGGTTAAAACCAACTCATTATTTTCAATTTTAACCAGCTCGTCCTCAATCATTTCAGAAAGGAACTCTTTTACTTTTTGAGTTTGTTTAGCATCTTCAAGTTGAACTCGACCGCGAGTCATGAACTGCAAAATTTGCTCGCGCCGTGCTTGATCTTCAAGACTCAGTTTATGGCCCCTATGGGTGGGGATCTCTCCACCACTGACTCGTCTCTCGTAAATCGGTAATGCTTTCTCGTTTTGGTGAAAACAATCGGGCGTTTCAGAGATGGCACTCACACCAAGACCCATAAGGACCTGGGTACGCTCTTCGGTATAGCCCATAAAATTACGATGGAGTTTTTGATTCTGGTGGCTGATGGATAAACTGTCAGTGGGTAAAGCAAAATGATCCATGCCGATTTCAAAGTAACCTTTAGAGATTAAAAAATCCCTGGAGATCTCGTAAAGTCTTCTTTTGGTTTCGCCCTGGGGAAGATCTTCGTCTTTAAATAATTTTTGAGCCGGCTTAATCCATGGCACCACAGCTAAACTATACAAAGCGATTCGATCTGGCTTTAAGGCCCAAGTTTTCTCCATCATATCCATAATGCTTTTTTCAGTCTGAGTGGGTAGACCATAAATAAGATCAAAGTTGACCGAGGTGTAACCGAGGCGGCGCGATTCAAGTGTTATCTTTTCAGTCATCTCGAAAGGTTGAACTCGGTGAACCAGTCTTTGAACTTCAGGATCAAAATCCTGCACCCCCAAACTCACACGAGTAAAACCTAAGTCTCTCAGGCGTTTAAGGTGATCCACTTCTGTTCTTCTTGGATCAACTTCAATGGAACCATGAAAATCACTATCGGTTTTAACCCACTTTAAAATCTCTTGGGTTAATTTTTCGATATTTTTGGGTGATAAAAAAGTGGGTGTACCACCACCGTAATGAAATTGCTTAAGGATTGAATCCTTCATCTCTGGCAGCTGCTGACGATAAAGTTCAAACTCTTTAAGAATGAGGTCCATATAGGGTTCTTC
>CAYMBT010000148.1:0-7091 GCA_964388755.1 uncultured Pseudobdellovibrionaceae bacterium
GATTTTGCAAGTCGAGCGGTGGAAGAAGACCAAGAGTTTAGAAAAATGATCATCTATGGTATGGTCATGCTTAAAAGCAATGAAGACACTAAAATTATTTTTGAACAATTGCTCTCACACATGCCGCCCCATCATCGTAGCGAACTTAAAACCTTTATGCCGCCGTCCCATCTGTCTATTAAAAGAGATAAAGATAAAGTGATTGAGCTTAAATCTAAGCAAGCGGGCTAATCGTGTCAGGCCCCAATGAACCGAAAATAAAAAATAAAAATCATCGACTCGATTTAGATCATGATGATGATCATCATAGTGAACATGTGGATGAAGGTTGGCTTGTCTCTTATGCTGACATGATGACTCTTTTGTTTGGACTTTTTGTTTTGCTTTATTCAATGTCAAAGCTTGATCAAAACGAAGCACAAAAAATCATTGAATCCACCCAAGAAAAGTTTGGTAAACAAGAATTAAGCCAAGCCAAAGAAGTTTTGCCAAATATTGAGGATTTGCAAAAACAACTGGAACAAATAAAACTTGAAAAAGAACAGATTTCAGAAAACCTCACCGAACAAAAAAAACGTCTTGAAGAGTTAGAGCCCCTTAAAATAAAAAATGAAGAGCTGACCGAAGATTTAAAAGATCTTCAGTCGCAACTTCAAAAGAAAGACAAAGAAAATTCAAAAATGATCGCTGAACTGGATAAGAGTAAAAAAGAAAAAAAATCTGATCCACAGGATCTTAAAAAAGAACTTTCTAAAAAAGAAAAAGAATTAGCTTCGCTTAAAGAAGATTTAGAGGCTCAAAAGAAACAGAATCTTAAAATAAAAGAAACAGAAAAAGATTTTAAAAACCAATTGGCTCAGTTGACAAAAAATAATAAAAATTCAAAAGAACTTGTCAAAGAGCTGGCTCAAAATCAATTGAAGACACAAAAGTTAAGAGATGAATCAGAAGCTCTTAAAGAAGAGCTTCTGACTCTTAAAGAGCAAAACCAAGAACTGACGAAGCTTCAAAAGCAAGTCAGAAATCAAGAAAGAAAACTAGCCTCTGTCGATGATCAAAAAATAAAGATTGATGAACTCACCAACCTTCTTAAAGAAGAAACAAAGGTTGCGCAAACTCTTAAAAAATCCATGGACGACCTTAAAAAAACAAATCAAGATCTAGAGTCAAAAATCAAAGCCGCCCAAGGGGACGCCAGCTCAAAATCTTTTTTAGCCTTTTTTATCAATTGGCCCACTGAAGAGCATGACATCGATCTTGTGATTAAAGATCCCACTGGTAAAAAGTTTGACTTTAAAAAACGTAAACATGGTGATCATCCAGGTCTTTTTGCTCTGGACACTCGCCGAGGACCTGGTGCTGAACTTTGGCAAAGTGACCGGATTATTCCCGGTGTTTACACCGCCACTTACTCTTTTTATAACCAATACGGAAACTCTAAGCCTGCTCAAGTTCTAGGCTCTATCTATTCTCCAAAAGGTTCTGTTGAAATCAGTCCCATAGAAATGAAAATCGATTCTAAACGCCACTACGAGGTCCAGTTTAAAGTCTCTGCTGAAGGCGACATCAAAATCATCAAATCCCAATAACGTTCCCATCCGGTGCCAGGCCCTGTTTGGATATTCGATGCATCAAATGTCCCATTTGATGCATCGAATATCCAAACAGGGCCTGGCACCGTCTCGGGATGGGATAAACCTGGTCTTTTTGCCAATTTTTGAGACGGAGTGTGGCTTAATAGGGCAGAAGCTTTTAAACTAAATCCATTGTTTGTTGGTGGGGGAAATTAAGCTTGTTCAAATGGCGGGACGTATTTCAGATATTTTATCAATTCAGAGTCTTTTTGACTTTGTTTCTGCTCTCCCTCGTTCTGACTGTGTTTCAAAATTGTGGTAGCCCAGGTGCCAATCCTGATATGCGACAGGATCAACTTTTGCCACAGTCTCCTTTTGCAGGACAAAGAGTTCGTTTGCTTAAGCCTCTTGATTTTAATCAATCCAGCGAAGAAGAAATTAAGAATTTTAAGCCCGAAAAAGTCGTGCTGTTAATGCGTAATCGTTGTGTCACCGATTGGTGTGAAACTGCACCTGATGCGGCGGATTCTTTGGCTTGCGAAATCATTAAAGATAATCCTCCACAAAAAGAACTTGAGAATTCGTTTCAAGCCTATAGCTGGAAAATTGATCCTTCGACCACAGATGAAGCTCTTGAAGATGAGCTTCGTAATAATTCAGTGGACAACGAATGTATTGTGGGTGTGGCCCATGATCTTGTTTATAAAATGGATCAAGCGCCAGTTTATACTACAAACGATCCAGAAGTGGACCACGAGTATTATCATCAGGTACTCAACGGCCCTTCTGCCTATGAATATTTTTATAAAGAACAAAGTTCAGTAACTATTGGTGTTATTGATACCGGCGCACAATCGGGGACAGAACGTCACGAAAACTTAAGCTCTAGTGTCCATAATACATTGGTCACTCCCGATGCTAACGATACTGAAGCTTGTCGAACCATCTGTCATTGGCACGGACATTTCGTGGCTAATATTATTCGCGGGCTTCGTAATAATAGTCGTGGTGGTCATGGGATTCATCCCAACGCTACAATATGGATGCTTCAAGTGGGTGATTCAGAAGGTAAAATTTCTACGACACAACTTGTGAATGCCCTTCAAAACGCTCATTACTATGGTATTGAAATTGTGAACATGAGTTTAGCGGGCAGTGGGCTACGAGACTTTGCTGTACAGGATCGTATGATCTCTTTGATGAACCAAGGGACGCTCATTGTTGTTTCTGCGGGTAACGACAGCCGCGACATATCAATCACACCCACATATCCAGCTTCTTTTAATTTTGATGGGCAAATCACAGTCGGCGCTGCATCGCCTGAGGCCATCATTAATACCAGCAATAATCCTCCTTATTCGGCCACAATGTTAAATTCACCCATACGTCGCGATGTGTACTCTAATTATTCATCATCCTTAGTACATATCTCAGCCCCTGGGACTCGCATTTATTCGGCTATGCTTAATAATACCTATGGATATCGAAACGGGACTTCTTTTTCTACACCGATGGTCACCGCTGCCGCCGCCCTTCTTAAGGGACATTTAAAATTTAAAGGGATTAATGCTTCACCTTTGATGCTCAAGTCACTGCTTTTAGAGGGGACCCGCTCTTTAGACTCATTAAACGAGATGAGAGAGGGGCAGTCTCAACGCCCTTTTCAAAATAATCGATTCCTCGATCTTGAACGTTTGGCCCAGGTGACTCGAGATTTTGTCAACCTCAGCAGCCAGCTTCCAGGAAGAATTGAACTCGTTAGTTCGGGATCATACGTTAATGCTTCAACGGGTCTTAGAGAAGTGAGGGTTACTGTGGATGTCAGAGACGCCACTAGTAGCATGGGTTATGTTCTTCGCGCTTACACAAACAGTTCTTTTTTAGAAGAGAGCGACACTGGGTACACTTGCAATATCACAAGTACACGCCAGGTTTGCGAAATCATTATTCCTTATAACCAAATTTTTGCTGATCCCCATGTCTACTTGCGTGTCGTCGATGCCGAGGGCCGACTCATCTCTGATCTTACAATACCAAAAACGGCTATCAATTTAGGAGTTAAAGCCGATGCTCAACTCAAAGGAGAGATCATCGCAGCTTTTCATTACAACAGTTCTTTTCAAATAGAAGGTTGGGCTTGTTTAGAAGGCTTTGCGGACCCTATTCAGATTGAAGTTCATCGTGAAAGACATCCCACCCTTGCTCCCATAATACTTCAAACTAACCGTCAAGCTCGCGGCAATTATTTTACTGAATGTAATGCTCCTGAAATCAGTTTTGGCTTTCGTTACACTATTCCAAGCTCACGATTTTATGAGCCCATGATTTTTAAAGCTCGTCACATCGAAACCGGTAAAGTGATTGATCTCAGAATATTAAGTCATCAGCCGGGGTATGGTGACACGTCGACGGCGCAAGCGGTGAGTTCGATTGATGTGGATGATTTATTAATGTCAAATACAATTACTTTTAATATCACTCGTTATGAACTCAGAAACTGGATTCTTCATCTTGAAGGATCGGCGTGCAAAATAAATAATGACCGGTCACCCTCATTTAAAATTGGTATTGATTTTAATACTCAGGATCCATTTCAATTTTTAAGAACTGTGCCCTCAGTCCGAGGAAGTTTGCCTCCTGAGGCGCTGATGACATCTGTCAGTTCAATCCAAGAGGCTGTTGATATACAATCGATCAGTCGGGCCTATTCCATTCGAAATCCAACAACTAGAGCAGTGGCTGAAGCGGGTTCTCTTGGTTGTGGTGGTGGGTTCAGCGACATTCACTATGTTTGTGTATTTAATCCAAACACAGCAGGTATTCAGTCCCAAGAAGTTTTATTGACTTACACAGACAGTACCGCGGGGCCCAGTGGATTCTTAACCGTCACTCCTGATCAAAATCGTTCTGATGGTTGCAGACACCCATCTGGTTTTCAGGTTTCATTTGATATAAGAAATATTTTTACCAGTGCCTCTGGATCTTCAGGACTCACTTACAGAGCCGATGTCTACACTGAACAACAATTATTATCTATTCCTGGAATAACAAATTACCTGCCATTTTTAAAGCTCAGTGAAGATTTAAATCTGACAATATCAGATATGGTGTTTGACCCAAGACTCTTTCCGCTTTATTTGCAGCCTAGTTTTGGAGAACAGCGTACTTATCTTAGTCTTTCGAGAAGAGATTTTGGTCAATCACTGATGAATACTGTATGGCCAAAAGTGAGAAATCAAACTTTAGCTACAGAAGATCTAATTATCACTCAAATTTCTAATAGCAACAGAAGAGTAATACCAAAGACTATTAAAGTGTCAGCCATCAACATTCCAATTAATCGTACCCAAACCAATTTAGCGGTTGTGTACGAAACACCATTAATACCAGTTGCAAATACAACCCAAAAAGTTTTACCCTATTTATCATATGGCAATGCAAGTCTTTTTGGTTTTATCAACGAAGATTTTAGAATGCAGATTTTTTTACAAAGCACAGGCCTTTGGTATGACATCAATATGTCAAGCTTGATCAATTCCCCTCAGCCCTTGCTAGACGGTGAAACTGTAAGCTTGTCGCAAGGAATAATTTATGGTGACGCCTACTTAGCCCAACCATCAACAGGTTTTAAACTTCGTGTTTTATCGAATCATAAAAATAAAATGAATCTGACATCTATAGGGTACTACTTCGAATGATGATTAATATATTAAGAGCTTTTTTATTTTTAGCAGCGATCTCTCTTATTGCGGGTTGTGATTCCAGTGTTGTGACTGGCGAAGACCAAAAAGCCATGGCTTCGGGCAGTGAATTTGATTCACCTCAATCTTCTTTTGAGCTCATCATCAACTTAGGGCAAAAAGAACAAGTCACTTGTACGCCACAAAATAGCCTCAAGTTTATTTTAAATCAAAATCAAAGCGATGTGATCTTATGTCGCGAAAGTACAGCACTCGCTGCAACTGCTCGAGTTGGGTTGAATTGTCCAGATGGGGTTGAAGTTAAAAGTTTTACTTCGACCTCAAGCGATTGGATGCCCTGTGACCAAGTGACCGTTTGCGGAGTTAAACCCTTTTTGATAACACCTCTTAAAAGTACCAGTGGAGTGAGTCTTACACAATTAGAGTGGCAAAATCTGCCATGGGGTTGTGAGGGACAGGTTGAAACTGTTTTGACCAGCCAAAAAGATGACACATCAAAGATAAACTCTTTGCCTGTGCAAGTTAAGGTTCCACGTTGTCCTACTTGTCCTACGAGTAACATTGAATCCTGTGGGGTTTGCGGGGATGATACAACGCCACCGCAAATCATAGACGTCTTTACCGAGTCATTTCGTTGTAACGAGATTCGTGTTCGCATATTTGCTGAAGATGAAATGGGCTTAAACTCTCAGGCCTATTCGTTTGATGGTGGTGTGACATGGCAAGAGAGTTCAACAAAAATTTATCAGGGTTTAAATCTCACAATTCCAGCAGGTCAAATTCGTGTGAGGGACAGAAACGGTAATACTTCGACTTTTGATAAAGAATTAACATCAACATCATCGCCGTGTCCTTGTGCGACCCCTTGGGGTGAAACTGTGGCTCACGGAGCAACCGTTGATGCCTATACTGCTACGGCTCTGCCCTGCACAACAACTTGTGAGGCCAATAAACAAGCGCGCACTTGTAACAATGGTGTTTTATCGGGCTCTAATAACTTTGGAGCTAAATCTTGTGTTGTTACTGGATGTGCTGCATGTACTTTACCTTGGGGTGGCACGATCCAACATGGCGCTCGTGTTGAAGCCTATAATTTAGCCAATGCTCCGTGTGCAGGCCGTTGTCTTAAGGCCACACTGACTTGTGACAAAGGTAATTTATTAGGTGGATCAACAACCCATCGATTTCAAAGTTGTACATCCACCCGCCCCAGTTGCGACTGTCAACATGCTGGTGTTGTTATGCCCAATGGTTCAGAAAAGAAAGTTTTTGCCAGCGAATCAGTGGCTTGTGGTCAAACCTGTCAAGAGTCATCACTGCGTTGCACAGATGGATTACTTTCAGGTCCAACTACACAAACGGCTTTGAGTTGCTCGGTACAAGTTTGTAAATGCCGAACAGCTTGGGGAGAGCTTCTTGACCCCAACCAAACTGCGTCAGCCTATAAAAACACAACAATTAATTGTGACTCTGGATTAACCTGTGATTCCGCCTCTAACAAAATTACTTTGCAATGTAAAAATGTGGTGACCAATCAAATTGATGTGATTGAGGGGACAGGGACTCTGGCCGAATTTAACAAACAAAGCTGCTCGATGGCCGCTTGTGGCTGTTCTCATTTAGGCCAACTTTTAAGAGAAAATCAGACACTCAGAGTTTATAAAATTAACGAAGCCAACCCACCTGTACGTTGTGGTACCGATGGAAACTTCGGTGAAGTCCGTTGCGAAAAAAGTGGGACAAGCTTCAGACTTACAGGTGATACCAATATCAATATTTTTAAATACACTGAATGTCGTGACCTAGAAATTCCTGG
>CAYMBT010000149.1:0-7073 GCA_964388755.1 uncultured Pseudobdellovibrionaceae bacterium
AAAATGACTTTAGCTTTTGAACAAATGAAAAGAGCACGTCTTGATTTTGAAAACTATCTTCTTCATAGAAACTCTTACCTGAACCAAAGAATGAACTTGATTCGGATGAAAAAAGACTTTTGGTTGAATCGTTTTGCCATTCATAAAGAATTTGCCCATGAGAACCCGATGTTTTGCGAGGCCCAAAAATGAGTAAGCTGATTGATTTTTTTATTAACCGATCTTTCGTGGTGAATTTGGTTTCAGCTTTTATTATTTTAGCTGGAATCATTTTAGGTTCAATGATCAAGCGCGATCTTATCCCGCCCTTTGAATTTAAATTGGTCAATGTGACCATGAGTCTTCCAGGGGCCTCGGCCACTGAGGTTGAAAAGTATTTGGCCTATCCGGTAGAAAACGCCCTGAAAGGTCTTTCTCATGTGACAGAGATCACAACACAATCAAGCTCTGGTTCACTGCGGGTTTCGCTCTATTTTCATGCCAGTCATGACGAGATGAACGAATCCGTAGAACAAATTCGTAGCCGAATCAGTTCTATACAGTGGCAGCTTCCCCAACAGTCTCGTGAACTTCAGGTTCGCCAAGAGAAAGTGGATTCGGTCTTTCATATGGGGATTGCGCTAGAGAATTTTAAGGAAACCGAGACCAGAGACCGGCAGCTGGCTAAAAAATTATCCGAAAGAATCAACGCCATTCCAGGAATTATTGATGCCTCTTTAGTCATGAATAATCAGAATGTTTACGTTAAAATTAATCCCAAAAAACTATCCCAATTAGAAATCTCTGTGGCTGAAGTTCGCGATAGAATTCAACAGTCACTGCTTTACTCACCCATCGGTCAAGTGGATCAAAACGAACAGCTCATTACTGTTGAGGTGCAAAGGCCCACAGAAGCCATAGAAGCCCTTAAGAATTTAGCGATCCGTAGTAATCGATCGGGTGACGTGGTTTTTTTAAAGGATTTAGCCGAAATCAAACCCCAAGTGGATCAAATTAAAAATGCATACCGTTATAGTGGCAAACCGGCCATTAATATTTATACCAGAAAAGATATCGTCTCTGATGCCATTGCTCTTAAAGGTGAGGTGATCAAAGTTATTGATCAGTTTAACTCTGAGTTGCCCCCCCCACTTAAAGCTGAAATCTTTATGGATGGGCCGCGATTTATTGAACTTCAACTCAGCATCCTCAGTAAAAATGCCATCTTTGGTATGATCCTCGTATTACTGATTCTGACCATCTTTTTTAATTGGAAAGTTTCTTTAGCGGCCTCTTTTGGGATTCCCATTGCTTATTGTGGGACACTGATCGCACTTTACATGCTTAATATTTCAATTGATTTGATCTCTGTGGTGGGCATGATCTTAGTTCTAGGAATTTTGGTGGATGACGCCATTATTATTTCTGAAAGATACATTGAAAACCTTGAAGAAGGCCTTAAACCCAAAGAAGCGGCCCGTGCCGCCAGTAAAGATTTGATGCTGCCGGTGACAGGTACAATTTTGACCACAATTTTTGCTTTTGCACCCATGGTGCTTATAGAAAGTGAAATTGCGACCATCTTTTACGCGGTACCTATTGTGATCATCACCTCTTTAGCCATGAGTTGGTTTGAATCCTTTTTTATATTACCCAACCATATGTTTCACTTTATAAAAAAAACGCCCAGAGAAAGTGTGAAACGAACTTGGTTTGATGCTGTCAAAGAGGCTTATGAAAGATCTTTAAGCCAAGTGCTGCGCTTTCGCTACCTTGCCTTGGTTGCGCTGATTGGTTTTTTTGTAGCTTCAGCTTGGGTCGCCAAACATAAAGTTCAGCAGAGCTTTATGTTTAATATTTCAAAAGAACGAATCTCTGTAAAGGTGACATTAAAAGATAATATTTCTTTAGCCCATACCCAAAAAGTCACACGCCCCATTGAAGACTATTTACTGACTTTACCAAAAGATAAGTTTGATGCGGTTCAAACATCCATAGGACAAATGTGGCATCGAAGTCGTAATTATACCGGCTATCGTTATGCACGCTTTGATCTGCATATTAATGATCAAATTTCTTATCCCAATGAACTTAAAAAAGAATTCACAAAAATTTTGACAAAAAAAATGGAGGAATTCAAAACCGATCAAATTGAACTCATCACCGTTGGTCGAGAAATGAACGACCAAGATGAAACTAAAAAAGATATGGTCACCATTGAAGTTTCAGGCAACGAGGATGTGGATTATCTTGAACTCAAAGAAAGTATCCTGTCACAAATCAAAGACAAAAAACATCAACTTGAACTGGTTAAAGAAGTGAACGAGTTCGATGATAAATGGATTTTTAAGCCCGACACCAATCGCCTGGCTCAACATCAAATGTCTTTAGGTAGTCTGACCGAGCAACTTCGATCTTACTTTGTTCCCCATGAGCTGATGCAAATCAGAATTTTTGGCGAAACCCAGTGGATTTACACTGAAATCGAAAGGGCTGATCAGATTAATGAAAGTCAGCTTAACAAAATGTCGGTTCTGAATTCATTGGGACTCTCAGTTCCATTAAGACAGCTGGGAAGTTGGGTGCAAAAAAAGCAACTCTCAACCATTCAACATAAAAATGGCAAAAGAATGTTTACATTTGACCTTGCTTTTAAACCTAGCGACACCATGAACATCACCCTTGCCAAAGAACAGGGTAAAAATATCACAACTACAATGTCTGAAAGATTTCCGTCCTACGAAATTAGTCTTAAAGACGCTGACAGGGCCGAAACGAGCAGTCGTGCATGGGCTCTCAAGGTCGCACTTCTTTGTATAGCACTTGTAATGTTTACTTTAGCCCTTATTCTTGGATCTATCACTTTGCCTTTTATTGTTGGTTTACCCATTCCTTTTGGTCTCATGGGAATTGTCTGGGCCCTTTATCTGCATGATATGCCTATGGGTATGATGTCTCTTGTTGGATTGATTGGTACTGTTGGAGTCTCTGTGAACGACTCTTTGATTATGGTGGATCAAATGCTCCGGAAGTCTCGAAAAATCGGTCGACTGGATCAAAATGTGATTTTAAAGGGAGCCTCGTCTCGATTACGCGCTATTATTCTAACTACTGTAACCACACTCGGGGGAGTCTTCCCTATGGCTTATGGAATAGGTGGAGAATCAGGATTCACTCAACCACTGGCTTTTTCTTTGGGTTGGGGTTTGTTCTTTTCGACATTCTTAACTCTATTTGCTTTACCAGCATTTATTCTAATTTTAACTGATGCTCAGAAGTTTTCTCAAAAAGCTTTTAGCTTTTTTAAGTTCACTGGTCTTACTGAAATTGATGATAATGACACCGATGAAATCGGGATTGATATCGATCAAAAAATGCCTAGCGAACTTAAAGAAAATATAAGAAATGAGACTGAACGAGTCGCCCAGGGTCCTAGCAATGGACCACCCCTTGATTTAAGGTAATGGCTTTTAAAAAACTAAGGATTTGAACAGGCCAAATAAGTTCTTTTTTGAATCACCGAGACTATGGCTCCGCCGCGGCTATCGCCCCACATTTCAAGATTCAAACAGTTGGGCATGGATGGGTGATTTGAAACCCTAAAATTAAGAAGTCTAATACCCAGAGTATCCATTGTTAGGACAATATCCTGGGGCTCTTGACTTAAAGGCTTTTTAATAAGGAACACCATTGAATAAGCAGTCACATTGGAAGTTTCACCGTAAGGAATGGAATTTAAATCCTGATATTCAACCCGATCACCAACTTTAAGACCACTGATCGACACATAGGGATTACTAGAAATACTGGTCACAGTGTATGGAAAAAAATGAGAAAGGGCGAGACCTGTCATGGTTATTGTGGGTGAAAATGGTAAAACAATCAATTGTCCGCACTGAGGCGATGTATACGAACCTGATAAAACTCCATTGTTACAGCTTCTGATTTCTGACTGGCAATCTGTCGCGAGGAGAGGCGTTGAAGTATTATAGGCTAAAATTTGCCCACCATGGGGGATGACTTGTCCGCTTAACTGACAGGAATTTTGATTATTAGTGATTGAACAGCTTTTATGCTCAAAACTTCCAAGAAGTTGTCCGTTATTACAAGTTCGTGTCTCAGAGACACAGTTCTGTCCGCTAGCAACACTCAGACTTTGATAGGCAATGACAGAACCTTGGTGTGGGACATTGATATCTTGAAACAAACAAGATCTTGGTGCGTCCACACTGCAGTTATTAAATAAAAAACTTCCAGAAAGTTGTCCATCCACACAAAAGCGACTTTCACGTTCGCAAGTCTGCCCTGCGGTGACACTGGAAGTTCTAAAAGCGCTGACACTTTCGTTATGATTAATAGTCAGGCCATTAAACAAACACGATCTTTGGGGAGTGCTCACCGAACAACTGGCCAAGTTATAAGACCCTGACAGTTGACCATCGTTACAAAGACGATTTTCACTCAGACAAGTTTTTTGTCCTTGAGCATTGATACTTTCAAAATAAGCCATGATCGATTGATTATGGCCGATAGTTTGACCATTAAACAAACAAGACTGTGGACTATTTTCTAAACAAGTTGAGTAATCGTATTGTCCACTGAGTATACCATTCTCACAGACTCTGAGTTGACTGGTACAGACTTCGCCACTGGAGGATAAAAAGGCGAGAATACTTTGACCATTGGGTAGGGTCTCACCGTTAAATATACAGTCACTGCTTTGAATATTGGGTTGAGTTGAATCCGTGATTAAAGGAAGTTGCTCGGTTTGAATTTCGTCGACATCGCTTTGTGAATCGCAACCTAGTCCTTCGCAAATTATTTCGTAATTGTTTGAGTTTTGTAAAGCTGTATTGTCACTTTTAAATTCTGAACCACAGTTTTGGAAAAAAGAAAAACAGAGAAAACTTGTAATGATAAATATAACGACTGCTCTATTTCTTAAATTAAACGTCCCGCCCATAAGATATTATAGCCCTCGGTGATTATAAAATAAATGGCTAAATAAGTTTGATGCCCGTTAAACTCGACTGGATCTGGATAAAAATGAGACATAATAACAAAAATAGAGAACTTTCAAATCCATATTAGGATTAAAAAAGACTAAAGTGTTTCGCTTTAGGCAAAGCCTCTATGGCTTTTAATAGAGATTCTTCGGGGGCAGTGACTCGTCTTGAAACAAGGTCAAACCAAGCGCCTGAGATCTCGAGTTGGGCTGAAAGTTTTCCATCAGAAAGTCTAAAAAGTTCGTGATACATCTTCCACTTGCGTCCATCCACAGAATAGCCGGCGATCTGAAGACTGACCTGGATTCGATCCCCAGCTCTGACTTCGCTAAGGTAGTTGATGTTTTCGTTAAAAATCACTGGACCCATTTTAAGTTCAGAGAGCTTTTTCATACCATATCCCATTTTTTCTAGAAAACTAAAGCGGGCCGCTGCACAAAGGTCGGCGTAAACGCTATGGCGAACATGATCATTGGGGTCCAGATCAGACCAGCGAACAGAGAATTCTTGGGTAAAAACTTGGCTCATAAAAACTCCTTAATACAGTGACAACTTAGAGGATGATACCCTTGAAATCAAGTCAGTGCTTTTTGCTTTCATATTATCCATATTCAAGCACAGAGCACTAAGAGCCGAATAATAAATATGCCAAAATTTTTAGAAGCTCTATTTTTTACCTTTTTAATCTTTCCCCAAGTTGGATTAGGTTTTTCTCATCGGCTCGCTGTTTGTCCGGGTGTTTTAAGCAGTCAGATTGTTGATCCCATAAATAACAGCTCTATTGTGGTGAACTTTGACCCAGAGTCTAAATACTATGTATTTCTTCGCTGTGGCGATAGCTCGCGCGAGAGAAGTTCGGCTTCCGTTAAAAATTGTCACATTTATAAACAAGGTCATGAGTCTCATCTTTGTCGTGAAGAAATCAGGAATACACGTCTTGGACGAATTGTGGGCCATGGTATCGACTATGGTGTGTCTTCAGTCACCGGTGGAGTCAGTAACTTTAGCCGCCTGAGAAGAGTTTTTGGAGCCGCCAGAGAACAAAGACGACCCCACTCGTGTTTAGGTTTAAGCCTGATGAAACTCACCGCTTATGGACAAGACACAAGACAACTTGTTCAAGCCCATTACCAACTTCACACTGAAATTGCTCCTATGACCTCTCTTGAGCGACTGTCCGCAAGAACACCACAAGCTCAAGAAAGTTTAGTCTTTGAACAGCTTGATTATTTTCTTTACGCCGCCGGAAGAAGAACACAAACTGATGGATCTCGCCGAATTGAACACCGAGGCCCCGCCTATATGACAGCCCATAGAACAGCCGGAGGTGATAGTCGAATCCAAATTAATGAAAACCTCAAACCCCAACTCTGCTCTGAGATCACCAAACATCGCAGCGGCACCGCCCCCGAAGAATCCCCCCAACCCCAAGACTCCGCCGCCTAATTTAATTTTCGTTTAATAGCACATAAATAAATGAGCTGTGCTTTAGAGCAGCCTTTCAATAAATAATTTCCACTCAATGAGTTTTAGAATGCAAGAGCCTTTTTGAAAGGGGCCTCCAGTCAACGTGATGTGATTTGCCCGAAGGGCAAAGACTGGTTGAGCCCATGGATGGGCGTGCCCCATTCAAAAAGGCTCTTGCATTCTAAAACGGTAATTTGCGAAAATATTATTTATGAAGGCAAACGTTGCGGCCCTGTTGAGCGAAATAACCGGCAAGCCCATAGGCCCAAAAACTTTTGGGAGAGCTGATAGAAATATTAAGTTTTTTAATCCAGCTTCTACTTTTTATTTTTAAATTTTCATCAAAGACTTGTGAAGACTTAAAGACCATGGTGTCTGAATTTATCTCTTTATCACTAATGATATAATCAGGAAGCTCTGATTTTTTATCAACAGTTGAAATGGCTGTGAAGTCTAGGCTACAAAATGCGGGACAAAGTTGCATTGCCGCAAAACGATTTATCGTTCACGAATCCATATATAAGAAATTTCTTGATGCGCTTGTAGAAAAAATTAAAATTTTACGTGTAGGAAATCCTTTATTGTCCGATACCCATATAGGGCCTATGGCAAAATTTGATT
>CAYMBT010000150.1:0-4196 GCA_964388755.1 uncultured Pseudobdellovibrionaceae bacterium
AAGACCAAGGTATATGAAACTTTACTGAACGGTATATAAATAATTTTAATTTACGAATCAAAATGAGACGAGGGGGTCGAGCTGCTATCAACTTTCGTGTAGAATAGAATCATGTCTCTGTATATTTTCGGGGGAAAAGTATGAAGATTGCAATAATAGGTCAAGATCAAGGTCGACTCAATATTTTAAAAAATGAATTAAAACTTCTTAAAGAAGATCAAAAAGATCTGACTCTGAATGCCGTTCACCCGGGGTTGATGCAAACGGTGATCGACGAGAAGCTTAATGTTCTTATTCTTGAAACCAATCAAGTGAGCAAAATCATTTTTTCTCTGGTTGAACAGATTCGAAAATTTAATTTTATTGGTCCTGTCATCGTTGTTGGTCATTTGGCCAATGATTTTAAAATGGCTGAGCTGGGTCATTTTAAAGGTCTTTATTTTCTAAAGAAGCCTTATGAAGTCAGTCAGCTTCATGGTTTAGTTAAAAATAGTTTCTTGCAAGAGAACATGAAACAAAGAAAAGACGAGCGCTTTAAAGTGCGAGAACAAGCAACCTTAGAATGTTATCGATCTGACTTTAAAACAGAAGCCATCATCAACGATATTTCTCGCAGTGGCCTGAGTGTTGAGGGTAACCTCAGCGGACTTCATGCGGGTGATCTATTGCGCCTTAAATTTAACTTTCAAAAGATTAATAAAGAACGAACCATGAGTGCTCGTGTGGTTTGGGTTAAAAAAGACTCTGACACCTTACAGCAGGCTGGATTAGAGTTTGTCTCTCAAGTGACTGTGTATAAATACTTGTTAGACTATGCCGCTGCTTAATCATTCTATTAAAGACAGAACTCTCTTTATTGAGCTTAATGATCCCCATACCCATAATTCTTTTAGCCCACAGATGGCCGAAGAATTTTTGGTGTGCTTAAAAAACTCAAATGAATTCGATTGTGTTGTGGTGACCCATCAGGGGCCCTATTTTTGTTCGGGTGGAAACCTTCCCTTCTATCATAAATTAAAGACAAAAGAAGAGGGGTTAGAGTTCAACAAAAAAATCTCTGAGATTTTATTATTTTTTAGCCAGATGGATATTTTAAAAATTGTCTATGTGAATGGAATTACGCTGGGTGGTGGTGTTGAATTTTTAAGTTCTTTTGATCTTGTATTTGCGTCACCTTCTTCTTTTTTTGGGCTTTGGCAAAGGCGTATCGGATTGACGTTAGGTTGGGAGTCAGAAGTAAGATTAAAGAATCGCTTGGGTGATTTAGGGCTTAAAAAATGGTTACTAAGTGCAAAAACAATTTCGGCCTATGAGGCGATGGATATTGGATTGGTGGATCAAATTGTTTTGCCCCATAATTACTCTAGAGTGCTTAAAGAAATTATGGAGAGCAATGCTCGCCTAGGGATTCAGAGTCTAAAGGGTATTCAATCTATAGTAAAAAATCAGAGTCAGGTTTTTGAAGAATTATGGCTGAGTGAAGATCATAAAAGAGCACTCAATAGTTTTAATAAAAAATAATATTTTTTTTTGAAGTCTTGCCCTGATCGACAGAGGGAGTTATCTTTATTACACAGGCAATGGGGTCTGCCTTAACCGCCGCTCAAATTGAGGTCGTGCTGATGACACCTACCCAAACGAGGTAGGGGTGCGCCATGAATCATAAATTCTTCTATTATTTGCGTTGGCTTTTTATAAGTCTTATTTGTGGAGTTCTGACCGGAGCAACTTCGGCTCTTTTTCTTTGGACATTGGATCAAGCCACAAACCTGCAAAATAAAAACCCCGTTCTTCTTTTTGGACTTCCTATTATTGGATTTGTCATTGGATGGTTTTACTTTCACTTTGGTCAAGATGTTGAAGCTGGCAATTCTTTGATCGTCAAAGAGATGAATAGTCCACAAAAAGTCATCCCTCTCAAAATGGCACCCATGATTTTTATTGGAACCATACTTACCCATCTTTTTGGAGGCTCTGCCGGTCGAGAGGGTACTGCCATCCAAATGGGAGCCTCGATCTCTGATCAAATCACTGGTTTTTTGGGAATTGCAAAGCATGAGCGAATCTATTTACTGGCCGCGGGATCAGCGGCTGGTTTTGGTTCAGCCATTGGAACACCCTGGGCGGGATTTCTTTTTGGCATGGAAGTCTTGTTGCTTAAGGGTTTAAGAATTGATTTAGGCTTTTTTTGTTTTATAGGATCTTTTTCTGCTTACGCAGTGACAATTTTATTAAACGCGCCCCATTCCCATTATCCAACTCCCGTGTTGCCTGATTATTTAAGCTCTGCTTGGATTTATGTTTTTGTTTCAGGTTTAGTTTTTGGCGTGAGCGCTCGATTTTTTTCCCAGTTCAATCACTGGGTCAGAAGTTTTTTTATAAGAAAAATTAAATATCCTCCTTTTCGCCCCTTGATAGGTGGACTGATCGTAGTGGGCTTGTTTTATTGGGAGGGCAGCTATGATTACGTTGGCCTAGGCATCCCGCAAATTCAAAACGCCATTGAAAACCAAGTGGGTTTTCTAAAGCCATTCTTTAAATCCATTTCTACAGTTTTCACCATAGGATCGGGCTTTAAGGGCGGTGAGTTTACACCTCTCGTTTTTATTGGGACAACTTTAGGCAGTGCTTTATCACTCTTCTTAGAGCTGCCGGTTTCTTTTTTGGCGGCCCTTGGTTTTGCGGCGGTCTTTGCTGGTGCTTCAAATACACCTTTAGCATGTACAGTTATGGCTGCAGAAATTTTTGGCCTTGAGATAGCTCCGTTTGCTCTCTTAGCCTGCTGGATCAGTTATAGTGTTACCGGAAAGAATGGGATTTATTCTCATCAAATAGATTTGAGTCCGGAGAGGTTAAAAGTTTTGAGCTTTAGGGATTGTAAAATCCGCCAACAAAAAAAACATATGTAACGAAAACGGAAACTGAACATTAATTTGAATATTCCGATTTTCAACGAGTCTTACGACCATGGTTATACTAAAAAAAGATTGAAGGCTAATAAACTATAGTAAGGTCCATGATGAAAAATAAAGAGTGAAGTCTAACAAATAAAAGAACGATCCAGGGCTATCTTTTGGATTAGAAAATTGTAAACCATAAGTAGGAACTCTGTTTTTTAAAACCAGTCTCTAAATATTTAGAACTGGTTTCTCGATTGGGCGAGTTGCAAAAGGTTATTGATGAGGGTTTTGTAATCAACACCATCTTGTTTCCAAAGCATGGGAAATTGCGAAATATTTGTAAAACCTGGGTGTGTGTTGATTTCGTTAAAATAAATTTTGTTCTCTTTGGTCAGAAAAAAATCAGCACGGGCGTAATCTCTGCATCCTAAAGCAATAAAACAATCTTTTGCAATAGTCTGAATTTTTTCAGCCACTTTATCATCGACCTGGGCGGGTATAATAAGATCAGCCCCATTGGGATCTAAATATTTAGCTTCATAAGAGTAGAATTCATGTTTTGGGACGACCTCACCAAGGCCTGAAACTTTAAGATCAGGGCTCTCTAAAAGGGCACATTCAATTTCGCGCCCAACAATAGCCTCTTCAATGATAATTTTTTTATCATGTTTAAAAGCTTCAGTGATGGCATTTTCAAAATCATTTTCGCTTTTAACTTTTGATATTCCAATTGAAGAACCCATGTTGGCGGGTTTAATAAAAAAAGGCAGACCCAGTTTCTCTTCGATATGATTGAAATTGGGTTTCTCAATAAAAGTAAGATAGCGGGCCTGGGGAATTCCGTGGCGAGCCAGAAGATTTTTTGTTTTTTCTTTATCAAAACTATTTTCGCAGGCTTTGGTGTCACAGCCAACAAAGTTAAGTCCAATTTCGTTCAGTTCTTTTTGCAGCTGTCCATCTTCACCGTAAGGACCATGGATAATCGGAAAAGCCACATCGATGGGTAAAGACACTGTATGTCGATGATGTTCATCATTAATCATTATTTTATCATCAATATTAACCAGGCTGATTTTTTGGCCCAACTGATTTAGATCAAGTGGTGTCACAAAATTCGTTTTTAATAGATCTTTACCATCAATGATCTTCCAGATTCTGTCTTTGGTAATTCCAATAAGACTTACAAGCAGACCAGTTTCAGTGAGAACTTGATAAATATTTTTAGCCGAGACTAAAGAGACATCGTGTTCGGCGCTCGGGCCGCCAAATATAAGGGCTACATGTTTCATGCCATCT
>CAYMBT010000150.1:4206-7070 GCA_964388755.1 uncultured Pseudobdellovibrionaceae bacterium
ACTAAGCCAGAGATCCCTTTAAAAATTTGATAAGGTGTTGCTTGATCATACATATAAGCTGGGGTTGTCACAATTTTATGGGCGCGATCGGTGATATAATCTTCAACCTCGCAACTTTCGTGAAAACATCCTAACTTTTCAATTTCTTTGGCCACACTTGGGTCATCCCCCAGGGTGATTGTGATCTCTTGACGTTTTAAGGCCAGAGCTAAAAGGGTAGGGGCAATACAGATGGCTCCAATGGGTTTGCCTTGATTGTAAAAATCAAGGATCACTCTTTCCACTTCACTCTCTAGACGAGCCAGGGATTTTTTTTCTTTCCAATTGCTCAGAACACAAATAGCTCCTTGGCCACCGGGTAAAATTAACGCATCAAAGTCTGAAGCTTTAAGATTTTTAATATCCTGAGTTTGGCCACGGGTGATGCGGGCTGATTCGATAAGGGCATTGCGCTGATCCTGTGGTTCAGAGTTAAGATGGTTCGTGGCCGGAGTCATTAAGCTTGGTGCAAAAAAAGAGACTTCAGTTTCATGCTGAGAAAGGCTGATCATGACTGAAACCGCTTCTGTGATTTCGCTGCCATCTTGATGGCCACTGCCAGAAAGTATGAGTGCAATTTTTTTCATGAGAGGTCCTTTTAACGCTTCTGACACTATTTCATAAACAGTTCAAAGTTTCAATTCATATCGTGAGAAGGGATTTCTCACTGGGGCTCTAAGACATAAAATTTCCAGTCTGTGATGATCATATGTAACGCCCTTGAATCGGCAAAAAACAGACTTCGGGACACTGAACATTCTTGATGACAGAATTATTGACTATTTCTAGTTCTGGGAAAATTTGAAATCGATGACTTCTGAGCATTGTTTAACCAGTACTCTAGCACTTTCAATTGAAATTATGGTGGTTGCACATTGCTTAAGGATACCAGCAAAAAACGGTACGTCTTGGCTGATGAACCACTCCACATTGTGGGTCTGAGTTTTACCACTCTTAAAAAGAAAGACCACGTCATAGGTGATCTTATCCGCTGAAATCTTACAGTTCGTTAAGCCTTGGCAGTTTTCAGACTCTTGGACTTTGGGTGGAGGGTTTAATTCAATAACCTGACTTTTTAAATTGTGAAATGCGATTCCGGTAATGGGATCGGGTTCTGTGGTCGTTGATTGTTTTGTGATATCCGGTGAATTTTGCTGTTCATCAATATAACTTTTGATTTCAGAAAGGTTAAGGCGAAGAGGGTTTAAAACTTGAAGTGGGTTCAGTTGAGGGATTTGATAGACATTTTTAATCTCATAAACAAATTGGTCGGTGTCAGCTTTATCACTAACAGCTTTGAGTGTCGTGAGAAGTCGACGATCCACATAGTTTTCAACATCTGTCACTTCCATTGTCCATTC
The DNA here is from genome assembly GCA_964388755.1 of uncultured Pseudobdellovibrionaceae bacterium. Classification (GTDB taxonomy): domain Bacteria; phylum Bdellovibrionota; class Bdellovibrionia; order Bdellovibrionales; family JAGQZY01; genus JAGQZY01. Next base: position 5,607 of record CAYMBT010000150.1, read on the forward strand.
TTTTGAAATGGATTTCATGGGATTTTGTGAGCTGATCAATTCTATGGTTTCTATACCGTGAATGCGTTGATTTTTTTGCACCGAATAGGGGTCAAGCTTTGCAATACTTTTATATTGCTCGTACTCGATCTCGTCAGCTGTCGTTTGTGGACCCAGCGGCGTGCTGGCTCTGGGCTCTTTGATACAGCTTAAAATGGGCCATACAAGAAGGGTTAAAACAAAAACCCTAAAGTTCATATTGAATCCCATCCCCAAACCCAAAACGGTAGGGGAAAGATTTCTTTAAAAGTGGTTTCTACGGATTTATGAAAAGGATGGATCACATCAACGGCCATGGGTCCAAAACAAAGTCTGATGATATCTTGATCAGAGTCTGATTTATAAACCTCTTCGCTATTGCCAAAGTAATAGCGCCCCTCATGGTAATCAAAAATAAAATCATTGTACCCCTGAAACCGTGCCCCTTTTTTAACTTTCTTGCAAAATGAAACAGGATTAATGATTTTAATCATTCCAAGTATACCGCTGGATTGATCGGCGCCATAAGATTTAGACTGTCTTATAAGATTCGCACTTTGTGGGGGAGTGATGAGGCTCAGTTCTACACCCTTTAGATCTTTATAATGTTGGATCAAAGAAAGAATGGATGAAACATGCCCGCCCCATTCGTGGACATAATTGCAAAAATCAGCACCTTTACCGATCACGCAGTAGGCCTCAAGTTCATTGCTGAGGTGATTCCAAGCGGTCAGCACTTGGGTGTTTGGAATGGTTAAATACTTTTGGATATCTGCGACACTTCTGACACTTCTTAAGCTGTGTTTATTATAAACTTTCAATAGGGCTTCAGCTGAGACTTTATTTGTTTCTAAAATTTTAAGGTTAGACTTAATCGGGGCTTTGAACTTTGCGCCAAAGTGAAGGGCCACTTCGTGCCCTGCCATTTCAAAACCTAGTTGTGCGTAAAAGTTAAACAGGTCGGTCCATAGAATGGCAAAGTCACAACCTTGTTGTTCTCCAGAGATAAGACAGTCATTAATAATTTTTTTACTTAAACCTTGGCCACGAAATTCGGGATCAGTCACAACACTTCCAATCAAAGCCACTTTAAAAAGATGAAAAGGTGTTTTAATGATCAGTGGTTCGATGACGGCATGGGCAACAATTTTATTATCTACGCGAATGACATGAACATTTTTCATATTTGAATCTGAAAATGCCAAAGGGTATTCGTCGCGGAGTGACCAAGATGATTCAGGTCTTAAGTTTTTGATCAGAAAATCGTTAATTTCTGGCCATTCGCTGGCCTGGGCTTTAAGTACTTCCATAAGCTTATTTTACGATGAAAAGCCCTCAGAGTGTTAAGATCAATGCGTAATCCCGACAAAAGCGAGATCTGACTTTAGGAGAGTTAAAAAATGATTGGTGTTAATCATGAAACATGAGAAAGTAGCCCCATATGTT
>CAYMBT010000151.1:0-7063 GCA_964388755.1 uncultured Pseudobdellovibrionaceae bacterium
CAAACAGTTCTCGAAAACAGTAATAGCAATTTACTAAGACTTTTAGAGCGGATGCCTGAATCCTTTAAATATATGGGTGAATTCATCGTCATTGAATAATTAAAAGTTATAAGACTTAAACTTTTACATTTTTCTTAATGGTTTCAAAAACAAAGCCGGGGACATAGGACTGAACAACCTGTTGCCACTCATCAGGTCCAATCAATGATTTGACCAAAGATGAACTGACCTGGGCCAGGTGCGGTGGTGGCATCATATAGATACTGTCGATGTTGGGGACAAGGCTTCTATTGGCTTGAGCCATGGCGTATTCGTAACTAAAGTCGCCTTCAGACCGAATGCCACGGATCAGACAAGAGGCATTAATAGATTGGGCGAACTTCACCAAATACTGATTTTTAATAATTTTAACGTCCACTTTACAGTCTGGAGAATCCAATTGTTTGATAAGGCTTTCGATGTTGGCCAGTCGTTTTGCTGCGGATAAAAAGTATTTTTTGTCGGGATTAACCCCTATGGCAATGGTCAGTTCATCAAAAAGAGTCACAGCTCTTTGGATCACCCAAACATGACCGTTAGTAAGGGGGTCAAAACTTCCTGCATAAACGGCTTTTCTAAGCTTCATACACCATCAGTAACGCTGTTTTTTAAGACAAACAAGAAAAAATTACAGCACTTTCACTCCAAGGTTTAACTACTGCCTCATCTTCTTTAAAGTCCTTTAGAATCCTAGATTTTTATGATGATAAAAGGTGGTCTGTGACTATGATGCGTTTAATCCTGCTCTCGCTTGCGATTTTATTTTGTTCCATTTCTCACGCTTCACTTTTTGGTGAAATTCAGCGCTTTCAAGTCAATAATGCAAGTTTACCTCCTTATAACAGTATCGGACAGGTCAACGATTTTTGCTCTGGTTCTGTGATCAGTTTTAACAAAGTTCTGACCGCCGCCCATTGTGTGTTTGATTTTGAAAATCAAACTTTAATGCCGGTGAATAGCTTTCACATCGGTCGAAACGGAATTTCGCAATTGGGCCAAAGCTTTCAAGTTCTCTCGGCCGAAGTACACCCGCTTTATCCTGTCACTGGAGATCCCCATTTTGATGTGGCGGTTCTCACTTTGAATGTTCCGTATGGTGTCACTCTCAACCCACTGCCCTTGTCCCAAGATTTAAGTCGTTGGGTTTTTGATCCTGATCTTTTTGCTTTTGTGAGTATTGGCAGTATCATTGGTTATCCCGGTGACAAACTTTTAGGAACGATGTGGTCTGTGCCCTGTTTTTTTGAGCGTCGAATCAGTCATTTTGATCGCCCCCATTACACTTGCGATACTTTTGGTGGGATGAGCGGTAGCCCCCTTTTACAAATTATGGATGGTCAAGTTTCAATCATTGGCGTTCACACCAACGGTGGCTCTAAAAACTCTGGCCTTTTTTTAAGAAACGAAATTTTAAGTTTTATTCAATCAGCCCTGTTGAAATAGACTAGTATTTTGTGCTCACAGTGAGTTCAAACTGTGGGCGTCAAACACCCCATTTATTCAACTTCTATCAATTTAGGTTGACCCATCCCTTAATCATCGCAATAAAATTTGTAACAGGTGGGGAGGGTTCAATACTCAGAGCAGTGCAAAGATTTCTTTATTGGAATTTCGGTGAGTACTTTCCCAGACTCACTTCATGGGCTATGCGCGCTTTTATTGGCAGCGATGCTACACCCGGTCGGCCACTGAGGCTTTATACCCAAGATCACCGGCGCATGGACATGAGCACAGAGACCATTGTGGGTCTTAAAAAAAATACTTTTAAAAATTGGCTTTGCGGCGCCGGAGTTCAAAGTATTTATGTCGACATGGACGGCAAAATTTTTGTGGCCAGCTGCCGTGTGGGTGGTGAAATCGGCAATATTTATCAAGACCTTAAAGTTCCCCAAGCTTGGATCACTTGTCCGCTGGACTTTTGCAGTTGTGGATCAGATCTAGTGATCCCAAAAGCAAAAACACAAGATGCAAAAATGTTTTTAATCCATACTTTTCAAAACTCTGCAAAAATCAAAAACATTTCTCAGCAAGCCAGTGCCAATGATGATTTTGTTGCCATCGAGAGAACTTATTGGCCTTATAATAAACTGGTCTACTGGGAGCTTGGACGCTACTGCAATTATGACTGTAGTTACTGTTGGCCGTTTATTCATAACAAAACCGATCCCCATAAAAGTTTAAAAGATTTGATTTCCGCCACACAGTTGATTGAAACCCAGTTTATCAAAGGTGAAAAAGGTTGCTTTATAATTTCTGGTGGCGAGCCCACCTTAAACCCTGCACTTCTTGATTGGGTGAAATATATTAAAAGTATGGGTCACACGGTCAGTATGCACTCTAACGGTTCAAGGCTTGCTAGTTACTACCTTGATCTTATTGAACACACTGATTTAAACATCAGTGTTCATTTTGAATTTTACAAAAAAGATAAATTGATAGATGTGATTGAAGCCATAACCTTAAAGAAAATCGAGAAAAAGAACAAAAACTTGGGCCATTTAGAAGTCAAATTAATGATGCCCCCAGGATTCACAGATCAGGCCTTAGCCTTTGAACAAGATCTTTTGAAAATCGATCAGTTTAAAAACTATAACACTTGGGCCATTGTACCCATACGTGATGGGGATCGAGGGGATCTGATCAAGCAAGGTTACACCGAAACTGATTTTAAATTATTTGGAGATCGCGTTTAAATCTTAAAAATGAATGAGGGCCCAATTAAAAATTCTGTTGGTGGAATTTTCGCATTAAATCTTGGCCATAAATAGAACCATTGTTGTCGTCACTTTTAAAAAGCTGACTTGGACCAGGATCTGGGCATTTGGTTCGAGTGCCATTGGGATACTCTTGATTGGGAAAGGTAAAACCGCAAGAGGCTTCAGGCCCTTTGTTATCAAGCTGTTTTTGAATCACAGATGGGTCAAACTTTGGTAATTCAGTTTCTTTGGGTTGGCCTTGGGTGATGGGACAAAAACAAAAAAAAGCGATTAAAAAGACGATATAAATCATGGCTGGTAACTATCCTGAAATGATCCTATCCATCAAGATTTTTTAAAGAAATCACTTTTTTACACGTTTTTAACTTGAGTTCAGCCCCCATGCTAATGGATAAATAAGGCTACTGTTTCGATCTTTTAAAATGGAAGCCAAAGTCAAAAAAACTAAAGACTTTAGTGTCTCCTCCATTTAAAGAGTTCTTAACATAAAAATGTTCATCACTAAAAAGGTCGCTACCATGAAATGGACCCAAATCACATTAAAGACCCTTCGAGACAACCCCGCCGACGCCGAGATGGAAAGCCATAGGCTTTTTATGCGCAGTGGTTTTATCAAAAAGCTCGCCCCCGGAATCTTTAGCTATGGCTTCTTTTTTTTAAAATCCATCCGAAAATTCGAAACCATCATTCGCCAAGAGCTCTCTCGCGCCGGCGCCCAAGAGATTCTTATGCCCATGGTTCAACCAGCTGCCCTTTGGCAAGAGTCTGGCCGCTGGCCTAAAATGGGTGAGCTCTTAAAGTTTAAAAACAAAAATAACCATGATTTTTGCCTGGGTGCTACCCACGAAGAAGTGGTGGTTGATTTCGCCAGAAACGATATTCAAAGCTATCGCGATCTGCCAATGAATCTCTACCAAATCCAAACCAAGTATCGTGATGAAATTCGTCCGCGCTTTGGACTTATGCGTGGCCGAGAATTTATTATGAAGGATGCCTACACTTTTGATCGCACCCGCGACGAAGCCCTTAAATCCTACGAAACCATGAAGCAAGCTTATCACGCTATCTTCAAGCGTTTGGGTGTGGAATATACGGTTGTCCAAGCTGATTCCGGTGCCATCGGTGGTGATCTTTCAAACGAGTTTCAGGTGGTGGCTGATCATGGTATGGATCAAGTTTTACTTTGTAACAGCTGCGGCTATTCGGCCAATGTCGAAGTAGCCCCTTTGGTTTCTACGGCTTCATCCACCCCTTGGACGGACCAGGCTTACGAAAAGTTTTCTACCCCAGGCCTTAAAAGTATCGAAGACCTAGAGAAATCTCTTAACATTCCGGCGGCTCAATTGGTTAAAACTTTCTTTGTTAAATACCAAGACTCCAAAGAAAAGTGGCAACAGGCCTGCCTTCTTGTCAGCGGTGATCGAGAAGTGAATCTTATAAAAACAAAAAATATTCTTAAAGCGATCAACGATGTTGAACCCCTGAGTGATCAAGAAGTCCTTAACCTCACCAAAGCAAAGCCTGGCAGCTGTGGGCCGGTCGGTTTATCCATTCCTGTTGTCATGGATTTGAATCTTGAAAACCTAAATAGCTTTATCGTTGGCGCAAACATAGATGATTTTCATCTCAAAAATGTTGTTCCCGATCGGGATTTTAAAGTTTTTGTAAAAGCTGATATTTCTCAGGTCAAATCCGGCGACCCCTGTCCCCAGTGTCAAAAGCCTTTGATTCTTAAAAAAGGAATCGAAGTGGGGCACATTTTTTATTTAGGCCCAAAATACTCTGAACCCATGAACTTGAAATTTCTTGATGAAACAGGCAAGTCACAAACCGTTGAAATGGGTTGTTACGGTATCGGTGTCACCCGAAGCCTTCAAGCCATCATCGAACAAAATCACGATGCCGATGGCATGATCTGGCCCCAAAGTGTGGCGCCTTTTCAGGTTCACATTTGTCTTCTTGATCCCGGTGAACAAAATATTTTGGATTGGACAGACGAGTACGTCAAAGCCTTAGAGAATAAAGACTATGAAGTCTTTATCGACGATCGTTCTGAAAGACCTGGGATTAAATTTAAAGACGCCGATCTTTTAGGTTTTCCGTTAAGAGTGGTGATTGGTAAGCGTGGTTTTGAAAATGATAAGATCGAGATGGTCAGTCGAAAAACCAAAGAAAAATGGGAAGTCACAAAATCCGATGCTCTTTCAAAAACATTATCAACTCTGGAGACTTTGTTTTGAGCCAGTCCCCAGCCAAATCCCAAAGGTGGGTTATTGGAACCCACGCTTGTTATGAAGCAGTTAAAACCCATCCCCATTGGATCACTGAAGTCTGTGTCAGCGAGGGGCGGCAAAAAGATCACGAAGCCATAACAAGCCTCAGCGAAAAAAAGCGACTCAATATCAAAGTGCGAGCACCAAAATTTTTTAACGCCCTTGGTGATGGTCACCAAGGTGTTGCTATGAGTCTTAACCAACGTCCCCAGTGGGATGAATCTGTCGCCAAAAACGAAAAAAGTTTGGTTGTCTTTTTAGACGGAATCACCGACCCCCATAATTTGGGCGCTATATTAAGAACTTCATGGCTCCTTAAAGTAGATGCTGTGTTTATTCCAAAAAACCGAACGGTGGATCTGACACCTGTGGTTTGTAAGGTGGCCTGCGGCGGAGCCGAACATGTTCCGGTTGAAAGCTGTCATTTTCAATCCCAACTCAATTGGTTTAAAGAGCAGGGGTATTGGGTTTACGGCTTAAGCGAAAATGGTCAGGTTCTTTTGCCACAACTCAAACCTGCTGATCGATCTGTTTTAATCGTTGGGGCTGAAGGCAGTGGGTTAAGAAGTTCTACCGAAAACTTTTGTGATCAAATCATCACAATTCCACAAGTTGAAAGTGGTTCCAGTTACAATGCTTCTGTGGCTTTTGCACTTTGTGCCTATGAGTTTCGTCGAAGCCATATTTTTTAAAATAGTTTTTACTCAGTCCTTAATAATGGGCGATGCTCTATCGTAAAAATTTTTTTAGGCCATGGCGCTTAAAAGACAGGCTATTTATCTCTATATACGTAGGGGTCTTAAAAGAGTTTAAGATTGACTTCCCCCAAGCCATTATTTAAATCCATCGTCTTGATTAAATAAAAATGCTGAATTAGCTCAATTGGTAGAGCAATTGATTTGTAATCAATAGGTTGGGGGTTCGAGTCCCTCATTCAGCACCATTTATGACCAAGGGTTCCATTTTCGAGTCCTTGATGGGTTAAACAGTTCAAACCAATGGACTTAAGACCCATTCTGTTAGAGTCTCTATGGTTTTACGGAGGAGTACTCAAGCGGTCAACGAGGGCAGACTGTAAATCTGCTGGCCTAGCCTTCAGAGGTTCGAATCCTCTCTCCTCCACCACTTTTTTTTGTTTACATAGGGCGGGAGTAACTCAATTGGTAGAGTGTCAGCCTTCCAAGCTGAATGTTGCGGGTTCGAGACCCGTCTCCCGCTCCACTTTTTTTGGAGTTCCCCTTTGTAAAAGTTTAAGGTTTTTTGCCGTGCTGATGTGGCTCAGGGGTATAGCACACCCTAGGTAAGGGTGAGGTCTAGAGTTCAATTCTCTCCAACAGCACCATTATACAAGAAGTACAATTTACAATTTTTAGTTGATTACATTGATAAAGACGTTTAATTAAAACAAGAGCAAAAAAATTAATAGAGTATTTCAGGAGGCTTTTAATGGCTAAAGAGAAATTTGATAGAGCTAAACCCCATGTGAACATCGGTACTGTCGGCCACGTTGATCATGGTAAGACAACATTGACAGCAGCCATTACGAAAGTCCTTGCTGAAAAAAGCGGCGGTGTCGCTATGGCCTACGACCAAATCGATAAGGCCCCCGAAGAAAGAGAGCGTGGTATCACGATTTCTACTTCACACGTTGAGTACGAAACGGCAAAGCGCCATTACGCTCACGTTGATTGCCCAGGACATGCCGATTATGTGAAAAACATGATCACTGGTGCTGCCCAGATGGATGGTGGAATCCTTGTTGTTTCGGCAACAGATGGTCCAATGCCACAAACTCGTGAGCACATTCTTCTTGCACGTCAGGTCGGCGTACCTGCACTTGTTGTTTTTCTTAACAAGTGTGACCAAGTTGGTGCAGAAGACCAAGAACTTCTTGAGCTTGTTGAGCTTGAGATTCGCGAACTTTTGACTAAATACGAATTTCCTGGTGACGATATTCCTATCATCCGTGGATCTGCCCTTAAAGCCCTTGAAGGCGATAAAGGACCACTCGGTGAGCCTTCAATCATTGCTCTT
>CAYMBT010000152.1:0-7036 GCA_964388755.1 uncultured Pseudobdellovibrionaceae bacterium
GTTATATTCTTTACTTTCAAAGAGTTGGCGTAGTTCTTTTTGTGTTTGACCAAAAGTTTTTCTTTCAGCTTCAAACTTTTTAAAACGCACGCGTCGTTGACTTAAAAACTCACGGTAAGCTTTCTCCGGAAAGGGTGCTAGACTTCTTTCAAAATCTCGCCGAGCCGACTCTCGCCTTTCTTCTTCTTTTTTTCTCACTTCTTTTTGTTTAAAGGCCCATTTTTCTCTTTTTTTAATTCTGTCTTTTTCGGCCTGCAAATACTCTTCAAAACCTTGCTTTCGATCTTTGAGATACTGAATGGATTCACTTTTTGTACGGCCAAAGTCATCATCATCAGCAGCAGCAGCATAACCTAATGACGCAAGCGCCATAGAAATCAGTAAATAAAGGCCAAGTTTAAAATGATGAGACATTGCTTCTCCAGTTTATCTCATATCGGTTTATATTAAAAAAAAGCTGAGTTCAAATGGACAAAGGCCTTGCACCCCTAACATCCCCAAATTATAGTCAATTTTTAGGAGAACCTATGCTTGAATTTTTATCTAATATCGCCCAATTCACTCTACAATCGGCTGTGATTGTTGCTGCAATTTTGATCATTATTGCATTTATCGCCTCACTGGTCAGTAAAGAGAAAACAAACACCGAAATTAAGGTTAAAAGTCTTAATAAAAAACTCAACTCCCACCGACAGGCCGTCTTACAAAAGAAATTAGATAAAAAATCTTTTAAAAATTTTCTTAAAAAAGAAAAAAATAAAAACAAAGCCACTGAAAATGAATTTACTCAACCGATCCTCTATGTTCTTCATTTTGACGGTGATATTAAAGCCTCGGCCACAGAACAGCTCAGACAAGAAATCTCTTCTGTTCTTATGTGTGCAGAAACCAAAGACGAAATTCTTTTGATCTTAGAGAGCCCTGGTGGAATGGTTCATGGTTACGGACTAGCTGCCAGTCAACTTCAGCGTATAAAAGATAAAAAGATCCCACTGACAATTTGTGTTGATAAGGTGGCCGCGAGCGGTGGTTATATGATGGCAGCACTTGCTGACAAGATCATCTGTGCCCCTTACGCCATCATTGGCTCCATAGGTGTTGTGGCCTCTGTGCCTAATTTCAATAAACTACTTAAGAAAAACAACATTGATTACCTAGAAATAACGGCCGGTGAATATAAAAGAACCATCACCCCACTGGGCGAAATCACAGATGTCGGCCTCACTAAATTTAAAGAACAAATCGAAGGAATTCATGACTTATTTAAAAATCATGTTAAAAAACTTCGCCCCCAACTGGATCTCAGTAAAGTGGCTACCGGTGAGTACTGGTATGGACTTCAAGCCAAAGACCTTGAACTGGTTGATGAAATAGGCACCAGCGATGATTACCTGCTTAACCGCTTTGAAACCCATAAGATTTTTGAAGTTTCCTTTTCGGCTAAAAAAACCTTAAAAGACAAAATTAACGAAAGTCTAGCCAGCACAATTGAAACTTTATTGTTTAAATTTTATTCGCTTTTTTCACAAAATATTTTTAGATAAACAAATTTAAGTGATAGAGTCACCAAGGTCCGGTCTTTAGGGTTAAAATCCTCTTTCTGGACTCACGTCGTAGGGTCCAAACTCCGAATAAATGATAACATTTGTTATTGTTTTCATCGGCTTAGGAGCCTTGATATGAACGAATTAAATGGCGAAAATCGAGAACAACCGGCCCGATCTAACGATGATCGAAAAATGGTTTTTCTCACATTGTTAGAAGTTTTAAAAACCAAAAAGCATTTTTTTTATCTCACAGTTTCTTTAACACTTATTGGAACACTTCTTGGTCATTATTTACAAGTTCCAACTTACCAAACAACTTCAACACTTTTTGTACAAACCACCGATCAACCCTCAGCGGCTGAGTACTTGCTCAATCAAAATGTTTATAAACTCTCGCGCTTTGATCGACTTGAAAGTTATATTAACCATCTCAACTCTGATTCTTTCTTACTTAAAGTGGCCGAAAAAATAAAATTCAATAAAGATTTTGATACTCTGAACATCACCGCTCCTGAAAAAAAATCAGCACTTCATCTTGCTTATTGGAAAGAGTATTTTTTAAAGAATGAAGAGGATGGGGTGAGTAACGAAGAAGAACAAAAACTTCTATTGCCCGTGGACAGAATTGCTGGTTTTTTAAAAAAATCGGTCAACTTTGTGTACGAACCCAATAGTCAATTTATTGTTGTCAGTGTTAAAACCCTAGACCCCCGCACATCTCAGATGATTGCTAATATGGTGGCTGAAGAATTTGTTTCGATCACCAACAACAATAACCTGAATGAAGTTAAACAAGTCGAAGAGTTCGTAAAAGTTAAAAAAGCTGAGTCTGAACAAAAAGTCAGAGAACTTGACCAAAAACTCATTAGCTTTAAACAAAAGAACAACATAATATCTACTGATGCAACAACCAAAGGTTATGCAGAACGTCTCTCTAATCTGGACACACAAATTGAAATGGCTCGTTTGCAGCAAGAAGAAAAAGAGAAAATTCTACTTGTCTTTAAAAAAGGTCGAAAAGACGAGCTTAATAAAATTTTTAAAGATGGTTCAAAAACTGAAGGCTTTGGAAATTTTGAGACCTCATATATTTTACAAAGTAAAATCGAACAGCTTAAAAGAGAAAAAAGCTCTTACATTGCCCAGGGATTCCAAGAAGACTCTTGGCAGGTCCAAAAAATTAACACAGAAATTGATACGAACGTTCAGCGTTTAAAGCTCGTTGCTGAAGATTCATCAAATATTATCACTCAACTCAATCCAGAGAAAGCCCGCGAAAAAATTGACGAAATCAAAGAAAGCCTTAACGTTATTAAAGCACGCTTAACAACACTTATAACCGCGAGAGATGATTTAAGAAAACAAGTTGAGCTTTTACCTAATCTTCAGCAAGAATATATTCAAATTGAAAATTTATTTAAAAATGAGGTTGAAAACTTAACAAATCTTCAGCGCAAAGAACGAGAACTTGAAATCCAAAGAATTTCCCATAAAAAAGAAATCCGCGTCGATCAACTGGCCGAAATCCCCGGACCGAGCACACGCGGCTCCCTCCCGCTAAAACTGGTATTTTCAATCTTTTCGGCCCTGTTTTTAGGAACAATTATAATTCTAGGTTTAGAGAGTCTTGACCCATCTGTAAAAAGCCGACAAGACGTTTACGACTGTGGCCTCGAGTTTTTTGGCGAGATTCCCTTTGTCAGAGATGAAAAACGCGCCAAAAAAAGAGTGGGACGATTTCAGTTTGGTTCACCAGAAGATCTTATTTGCAAAACAAAACCTGAATCCATAGAAAGTATGTCTTTCAAATATATGAGGGCTCGCATTGAGTCTATCCGATATAAAGAGAAAAAAACTTCTCAAGTGATTTCTCTTTCGAGCGCTCTTCATAACGAAGGAAAATCTTTTGTGAGTGCCAATTTAGCACTCTCCCTTTCTCAAATTAAAAGAAAGGTACTCTTGATCGATGCCGATCTTCGTCGCCCTTCTCAGTCTGCATACTTCGGCGTTTCCAATCAAACGGGGCTTGTTGATTTACTCAATCTAAAAAGAAATTTAAACGAAGTTCTTATCCCTGATCTCGCCCCAAACCTGGATTTTTTACCTGCAGGACTATGTGGTGAAGACTCTACAGAACTGATTTCAAGCGAGAAATTTAGATTTTTAATCGAACACTTTCGACAAAGCTACGAGTACATTGTTATTGATACTCCACCGACATTTGCAGCCGTGGATGCTGCCATAATCTCAAGTTTATCAGACCTCCCCATCGTCACCACAAGCTTTCGTGAAAGCCGAAAAGCTGACGTTTATGAGGCTTATAATGACTTGCTTCAGGTCTCTTACAAAAAGGTTTACGGTGTCATCAATAAAGCTATGGTGAGCAACTCAAGAATCCACTACTACGGCTATCCTCTTTATACTGATAATGCACACGCATCAGTGGCTGCTTTAAGTAAAACCAATAACCAAGAGACTGAAGAGTTCCTTAAAAGGCTCAATAAAAAAACCAGCTAATAATTCAATATAGCTCTATAATTTAAAATGTTAGGCGATTTATGATCTTGAATCGTTCTCAAAAAGTGATTTTATAATATATAAAATTAATAGAGACCTTGTTTAAAAAAATAATTCATGTATTTATTAAATTCATTAAAATTAGTTAAATCTTTATAATAGATTGAAGACTGTTTTTATTTTAATAGCCTCGTCCATTTCTATCTATGATTGAAACAGCAAGTGCGCTAGTTATAACAATTGATATTATGCCTAAAATAGCCATCGTATCTCGACTGACTAAGGGTTGTTTTGCAGGTATAACAATAATATCATTTGGAGCTAACTCCACATTATAATGGGACTCCCCCTTAAGAAGTTCTTTTAAGTCCACACGAATTAATTTTCTCGATTGGCCCATTTCACGTTTTATTGTCACTTCCTCAAGGATTGCATGGGAATTCGGACCACCCGCATATGAAACCAACGACATAATGTCAGATTTTGCAGGTATATGATGTATCCCGGGACGATGAACCGCCCCCCACAAATTTACCTTCATCATTACTGTACCTGGTTGATTACCAGAAATATATTCTGCTCCATTAAACTTATTAAAACTTTGTAAACCAAGATAGCTCGTCCCTTGTGCAAGAACTTGAGCTTTGAAAAAGAAAGTTACTAACATCGAACACAAAATTCTTTTTGATAAATTTTTCATATTTCAATTATCCAAAAATAATTCCTTAAGGACAATGAACTTTGAATATTTTTACTGCAATTAGCCTGAGACTCGACCTATGTCTTAGCCGAGGAGTTTATGAATTGGGTCTTACTTTTTAAAGATGGCAAGAATATTGTCGCAAAAAAGACGATTATTAAGCATACCAAGGGATATTTTTTGCCAACTTAATTTGGTAAGCCCAGGAATGGCTCCATGATTGGAATAAGCCCAAGAGCACCATTGAAAGCCAGCTTCTTGGGCACAGTGTTGAAGATCAAGACGATTCAGGGCTACGATATGAGCGGGATAAGACTTCCCTGTGAAATCAACAAAGTGTCCTCTGAAAATGTAGGATAAAATAGATCTCATGCTTTCGTTATTGGGTGTCGTGAGAACCAGATGACCATTCGGCTTAAGAACTCGATAAAGTTCTCTAAAAACATGGCGAGGATTCTCGAGGTGTTCAATGATCTCGATGGCTGATATTGAGTCAAAAGAGTTGGGAGGAATATCAATAGTCTGATTAAGATCTTGCGCAAACCAACGAATACTTGGGTCTAAATGGGTAGGCTTGTCCATAAGATCAATCGCCGTGATTTGAAGCTGGGGATGAAGTTTTCTTAATTGAGTGACAAAAACGCCTCGCCCAGCTCCAAAATCAAGATGGTGTGGACCCGTTTTATTTTTAAGTATCTCAAAGGTTTTTTGATAAATTCGATCATGGCTGAGTCCAAGACTTAAGTCAGAGGCGTTTTTTCGATGGGTTTCAAGCTGTTGAGACATTTCACTTAAGAGTCTAAAAAAAAGATAAGGGCTTGTAAAGATAAACAAAAAATAGGTTTAATAGGTGATGACTCAAATTCTTTATATCTGCCCAAGCAGTGGTATTGGTGGTGCAGAAACTTTTATTCGTCAAAGCTTTAGACTACAGAATAAAGCCTTATTTAATAATCACTATCTTTTATTTCGCACAGGTCCACTTTATGATTATCTCAAAAAAGAAGGGGCTCATGTTGAACTTTTGTCCTCTCCCCCACGGCTGTCATCCTTAAAGGATCATCAATTTTTGAGAGTAGAGCTTAAAAGAATTATAAACCAGAAAAATATAAAACTTGTCCATTCAACTATGGCCTATTCAGCTCTTTTTGCGGCATGGACATGCCATAAAATGAATATCCCCCATGTTTGGTTCCAACATGGTCCAGCATCTGGATGGATGGATCGTTTAGCTGCTCTTTTGCCCCATCAAGGGCTTATCGTAAACTCTCACTTTACTTCGTCAGAACAGCGAAGGTTAGAAAATCCGTTAAGATTTTTTGTTCCTCGCAAATTACCCATAGAAAAAATTTTACTGGGTACTGACATCATAAAACCCAGCCAGGATAAAGTTGAAATTTTTCGTAATAAAATCATGACCCAGCTTCATCTCAAAAATAAAGACACTGTCTTTATCGCAATGCTTTGCCGTCTCCAAGAATGGAAGGGTGTTCATATTTTGTTGGACGCCATAAGAAAACTACAGGACGAAAAAATCACACGCCCATTTTATGTTTTAATCTGGGGAGATAGTTTTAAAAATGAAAACTATAAAAATGATCTCCAAGATACGATAAAAAAATATCAATTGAATGCCACCCTTATGGGACCTACAGATGACCCACCATTAACACTCTCAACCATAGATATTATCGTCAATGCTTCTATTCAACCTGAGCCCTTTGGTTATAGTATTATTGAGGGTATGAAGATGGGGGCTATTCCTGTTGTTCCCAACGAAGGTGGCCCCTGTGAAATTGTTAGTCACGGTGTGGATGGATTACAGTTTCAAGCCGGCGAGTCGGCTTCCCTCGCTCGTGAAATTAAAATTTTGCTGGAAGACCCTCACTTACGAGAAAAACTGGCCATCCAGTCACAAAAAACTGTTGAGATCAAATTTCAGGCGCAAAGAGCAATGATACAACTTGAAAAATTTCATACTCGCGTCCTAGAGAATCAAAAAGCAACAATCTAAAAATTAATTTATGCAGCTCTCTTTGATATAAATACTTAAAATCAAATCTCATGACATTTTTTCTTAGATGTCTTTTTTATAGACAGGCTGAAGGTGTAATTTGAGAACCAAATTTGTCCTAAAATGAAGTAATTACCTGATTTTACTCTTTTGAAAAATGTCTCCACTTATGGCCCCTGATTTGCTATCAAGATGACCTATGATTTCAATATTAGCCGGTTTTCTTGCTCTTTTTCTTCTCACTGACCCTGCTCTGGC
>CAYMBT010000153.1:0-7007 GCA_964388755.1 uncultured Pseudobdellovibrionaceae bacterium
TCTTGTTCACAAAAATCCAATGATCCCGGTCCCCTTAATCGAAATGGCAATCCCATTATCGCTGATAATCTCAGAAACGGAACCGTTGAGTTTCCTAACAACACACCACTTTTTTTAGCTGTCATTAATCTTAAGAAACCAGCACTTTTAAGCACGGCGACCCCAAATAAAGATGGAGTTTTTGAAATCGATGAAACTTTGAAGCAAGAGGTTCTTGCTGAACAAGCCGCTTTGATCGAAAAACTTCAACAAATTTCACCTGAAATAAAAGTGGTTTACAAATATCGTCTGGCTTTGAATGCCATTGCCATCGAGGCTCCACAATCTTTTGCACAAGAAATCAATCAATTGGATGTGGATCTCATAGAAGCTGACGAAAGATTCGGTTCTCCCCAAGTTCTAAAAATGGCACGAACTCTAGAGCGCACCAATACAAAATTTGCCAATAATTCAATGACATTTTTAGGTCTTGAAGAGATTCAAAACAAACTCACTGTCACAGACAAAAATGGCGCCAATATTCCTGTTCGTGGACAAGGTATTCGTGTTGGTATTATTGACTCTGGAATCGATTACACTCACGCGATGATGGCGGGGAGTGGTGATCCTTCAATCTATAAAACTCTAGATCCAGCCACTCCTAATCCCTACTTTCCTAATAAAAAAGTAGTGGGTGGTTATGATTTTGCAGGTTCAAATTTTAATCCAGGTTCTCACATTTATGCTGATCTCATCCCTCGTCCTGATGCCAATCCCTTGGATACACAAGGCCATGGTACTCACGTCGCTGGAACTGTCGCCGGTATCGGTGATGGTGAAAATACATATAACGGAGCTGCTCCTGATGCTGAAATCTATGCTCTTAAAGTTTTTGGTGATGGCCCAACGGGCGGAACCTCGGATCGTATTGTTTTAGCAGCTCTTGAGTTCGCTGCTGATCCCAATCAAGATCTTATTCTTGATGACAGACTTCATGTGGTGAATCTTTCTTTAGGTGGCGGTTTTGGTAAGCCCCATGATCTTTACAGTCTTGCTATCACTAACCTCACAAAAGCGGGAATGCTTGTTGTCGCAGCAGCTGGTAACTCTGGTGGAATCAGTAGTGTTGTTGGTGCGCCAAGTACAGCAACCGATGCGCTTTCAGTGGCTGCATCAGTGGATGATATGGATCAAAACTGGAGATTTCCAGCCGTTAAGTTTAAAACCCTAAACAATCCATCTTTGCTTGTAGAATCTGTTGAAGGTTTTATTACGGCATCAACCTCTGTCGTGGGTAACGTCACAGGCAACCTTGTCTATATTAAATTAGCTGATAAAGATTTGACCCCTGAAGAAGCCCAAACTGTTCAAGGTAAAGTTGCTTTAATTGATCGCGGACTCGTTTCTTTTGAAGAAAAAGTAAAAAGAGCCACAGACGCAGGAGCCATTGGTGTTGTTATGGTTAATAACACCGAAGAACCTGCATTTGTTATGGGTGGTGAGTCTTCTTTTCCAATCCCAGGTGTGATGGTGACTCGAGCTATAGGGGCCACATTAAAAAGCGAAATTTTAAAAGGCGACGTCAGTATCGAGTTTAAGCCCACCGAAATGATTGAAAAGCCAGAGATCATAGATACTCTGGCCGACTTTTCATCACAAGGGCCTCGTGATCTTGATGCTCTTATTAAGCCTGAAGTCACAGCTCCTGGTTATGCAATTATTTCTGCAGCTGCTGGTAGCGGAAACCAAGGAGTCCCTCTTTATGGAACTTCAATGTCTGCACCTCATATTGCAGGCCTTGCCGCTCTTCTTGCTCAATACAGAAGTGATTTGAACGCTCAACAACTTAAATCTTTAATCATGAACTCAAGTCTTCCCCTTAAAAATGCATTGGGAGTCCGTTATCCTGTTTCTCGTCAAGGAGCAGGTCGTGCCCAAGGTTTTAAGGCGGCAACTTCATCTTTAGTGATTTCAAACCCGGCCTTATCATTAGGTAAAGTGCCTGTTCAAAATCAAACAGAGATTCAGCGCGAGGTCACATTACAAAACGTCAGTGAGACTCGTCAGCAGTATGTATTGGTGACACCCCAAGAAAGAAATATACAAATCAGACTTTCTGAATCGGTGATCAGTCTTGAGCCCAATGAATCCAAAACTTTTCAAGTCAATGTGACTTTGAGTGTTCCATCTCTTGAATTTGTTGAAGTGGATACATTTATAGAAATTTATCAAGGTGAAGAGCCAGTAGGTGTTATCCCTGTTCTTGCCGTCATCAACCGTACAACAGAGATTTCAATTCAATCCCTATCCATTGCCGCCACCAGTCCAGAGAGTTCTGCCGGTTCAACGGTCAGTCTTTCTTTAGCCAATACTAGCGATCAAGTGGGACAAGGTCTCTTTTTTAATCTTCTTGGTAAAGACGAAAGAAAAGATACAACCACACAAATTCCAGGCCTGAGTGTTGCTTGTGATCTTGAGTCGGCAGGTTACAGAATGATTCAGCAGGGGACACGTCGCTTTTTACAAGTGGCTGTGAAGCTTTATAATCCTCTGACCCATTGGAACACATGCGATATTGATGTTGAATTTGACACCAATAATGATGGCGTAACAGACAAAAACTTATTTGGTACTTTAACAGCTTACTGGCCAGGTCTTGAGACTGTTCCTGATCAAGGTTTTGCTAGCCTTCTTTTTGATACTCAGAAGCTTCAACAAATTAACGAAGAGTACGAAAAACAGGTGGCAACTTCTCCTGAGCAAGCACCATCGGTCAGCTATCTTCCAGCCTTATTAGGTTCTCAGAGCATGGCGGGCTTTTCTCAGTCAACACTTACGATTCTATTTGTGGATGCCGCTTTACTGCCTAGTGATGTTCAAGTGCGTGTGAGCAGCAATTATGTGTGGGGAGATAATGTTGAAACTCGTGATACTTTGAACTATTCGCAAACTGACTGGAAAAAAATCAGTCTTCAGTCAAACAACGTGGGTTACGATAATATTCCACAAATTGTTTCTGTTCCGGCACAATCCACTGTGAACGTTGAATTTTTAAGAGGGTCAAAAACAGACGAAGATCTGATTGGCTACTTTCCAAGAAATAAATTCACCATGGAATTTGTTGGCAGTGATTCTCAGTCCCAGGTGATTAGCCCGACCTATTTAGATTTGCTCACGCAACCCTAAAAAACTCTGTATAAATTGAAGGCCCACATAAAGTATATGTGGGTCAAATTATAAATAATATTCTTTTAAGATTAAAATGAGGCGGGTTGTCTCTTTTGAATTTTAGATTCTTTCTCTTTAAGGACTTGAATCGAGTACTTGTTGCTGTGATAGCACATTTTTCTTAAAAGTGGTGTTTGCAAAGAATCACAAGCAAAAATGGCCTGTTTAGAATCACAAATATTAATAGCATCACTATTAAAGACTCCATGGGACTTTAAGTGGGTCAATCGACACTGTACAAATTCTTGACCAATGATTTTAATGGCTTCTCTTTCTCCAGATGAACACTGATTTCTTTCACAGGCTACAGTCAGCATGTTTTGATAATCTTCTTCTGTTTTAAACTGACCAATATTTATAGCCTTCACAAGAGTTTTAATTTTTTTTGTGTAGATAGTAGAGTGTTGATCTGTACTCTTTTCTTGTTTTGGTCGAGATTGATCAGCCCAAAGTGGGGTTGAAAAAAGAGAAACGAACATTACAAAAAGAATGATTTTTTGAGTCATATTATCTTATCGGGTCGTATCAAAATGAATAAATGGGACTATCGTCTATTTTAGAATATTTAAAACTATTGGTAAAAAAATTAAGGATCAGGACCTTTGAATAGTCATTCTATGGCTCAGACTGACCGATAACTTCTTAAGAGATAAGGAGTTCTTGTGTCGTTTGATTATGATAAAATTAAAGATCATCAAGATGGAAGTCACTGGGCAACGTATTCTGATTTGTTCATGATGCTCTCGCTTGTCTTTCTCTTGCTCTATGTTGTTGCCAGTCTAAGAACTGGAACGAGTGAGATTCAAAACCAATCTGTCTACCAAGAAATAGTTCGCGAGCGCGACGATCTTAAGCAGCAGATCAAAGTTTATAATACTCTTAAAGACAATTATTTAGAGACTGGTGCTTCTAGTGATGAGCAAAAAATGTATGAAGAGCTTATGAATAAACTGGTTCTCCTTAAAGAAGAGGCTAAGAATGAGGCCAGTGAGCTTCGTAAAGCGGCCGACGAAAATCAAAGAAAAGAGCAGGCTCTCAATAAATATCAGCAAATGATTCGAAATATTGTGAATACAAACCTTCTTTCAACAGCCGGTATTAAACGCAGAGATGTCACCATCGAAAAAAATTACGAGGAAATTGATACTCAAAAAGAAGAGATCGTAAAACTTGAGTCTGATGTTGAGCAGAAACAAAAAGAAATCAAGCAAAGCGAAGCTCAAATAAAAAATCTAAATAAATCTCTTGATAAAAAAGTGGCTGAGCTTCAGAAGTCGTTTAAAAAGAATAAGATTACTAAAGCTAAAATGAACCAGCAGATTGCTCAGCTCAAAAAGAAGAATCAGCAGCAAATTGAAAGTCTAAGGCAAGCCAACGAGCAAGCTGCCAAAGAGATCCAAGAGAACCAAAAAATTATTAGCCAAGCACAAAGTGAACTTGAGGATGCGCAAAGAACTATTGCCACTCAACAGTCTGATATCGAAAAACTGTCTGTTGAAAAACAACAAATCACACAAAAAATCTCATCCATGAGAAGTCAATTCCAGTCTCAAATGGAAAAAGAAAAGGAAGAGTTTGAAAGTAAGCTTTCTCAAGAAAGACTCTCTGCTCAAGAGAAAGTTAAAAAACAACTTGAGTTCTTAAATAAAGCTCGCGAGAAAGAACAAAAATTGGCCTCTCAAATTCAAAATATGGAATCTGAAGTTCAAAATATGCAAGGTCAACTCGAGAAAACTATGCAAGAAAAGCAGGCTTTGTCAGATCAGTCTAAACAACTATCAAACCAAGCTAAAAATTTAGCCAGTGATAAACAAAAGCTTTCATCCGATCTTGCGCGTATGAAAGAAATTGCTAATGCCAAAAATAAACTGATCAATGACATGAAAAATAACCTTGAAAAAGCAGGTCTTAAAGCACAAGTGGATGGCAAGACAGGTGATGTTGTTATTCAGTTTGGCGAAGAATATTTTGATACAGGTAAAGCCAATCTTAAACCAGGTATGGAAAAAGTTCTTAAAAAGCTTATACCAGCTTATTCGCAAACTCTATTTTCAGACCCAAAAACAGCCAATAAAATAAAATCAGTAGAAATTATTGGTTTTGCATCACCCACATATAAAGGTAAATATGTAAATCCGGTCAGTCTTTCTGCTGATAATAAAGCGGCCGTTAATTACAATTTGGACCTCAGTTATTATCGAGCCAGATCCATTTTTGATTATATTTTTGATACTCAAAAAATTCAATACCCTAATCAAAAGAAGCTTTTGCCGATTGTAAAAGTCACAGGAAGAAGTTTTCTTACTGAAGGCAATAACGAAAGAGAATTAAGCAGCATGAGTCATGCTGAGTATTGTAAAAAATACGACTGTAAAAAATCACAAAGAGTTGTGATCAAATTTAACATGGATAATTAAAGGAGTAGAGAATGGAAGCCCAACTACAACAGCCAACAATGATTGATACTATGGTTGTTTTTTCAACTTATTGGTTGATCCCCGCCATGCTGTGCTTGTTCGCAGTCGCCATTCTAATGAGAGTTCTTGTCTATTATACTGTTAAAAGACAAGAATGGTTTGCTAAAGAATTTGATAAAAGGGTAGATCACTTTATTGATGAAAGAAACCCACAGTCAGATCTTTCTTTTTATGTCATTACAAAAAGACTTTTAGAAAAAACATATTATGAACTTTTTCGTGTTCGTTATACTATGAAAAGAAGAAAGCCCGATTTTTTAATGACAATCAGCGACCGTGTGTTCTTAGTAAAGCAAGGTGCCGCTTTTTTTGTTCACGATATTCTTAAGCCATTAAAGCATGTTAAATTTAATCAAGCTAATCATCCTAAACTTTTTAGTACCACTAAAAAAGCTTTTGCTAGAAATCCAAGCTTTAACAAAGTTCTTGGAATCTTTCCGACAGCCACTATCAATGATCTTGTTAACATCCTTCCTGGAGTTTTTATTGTTCTTGGGGTTTTTGGTACATTCTTAGGGATTATGAAAGCCCTTCCTAATCTGGGTACAATGGATCTAAAGGATATCGAAGCGTCTAAGGCTTTAATGGATCAATTTTTGTTAAAGATTTCTTTTTCCATGAGTACCTCTCTTGTTGGGATTGTGCTCTCTGTGATCATGTCTTTTATGAATGCCGCCATGGCTCCAGAGAAGATCTTTGTCACCGCAGTTGACCGTATGGAAGCCGCTTTAGATGCTTTATGGCATCTTAGTAAAGATAATGAACTTCCAAACGATCTTGAAAATTTTGATGAAAATCGAGATCCCGAAGAAGTTCTAGCCGCACAAGCTCTTAATGAAGATATTATCCTTGGTAAAAAGAAACGTGGTTTAACCAGAGTTGCCTAACCAAAGATAAAATCAAATTTGTTTGAACTAGAGAAAGCCCATAACGGGCTTTTTTTCTTATAATTTCTTGTTTTAATTCCAGGTTTCATGATTTCACTCTTTTTTAAAAATTTCCTGATTTCATTGTATTATTTGTTTGTGTCTTGATTTTTTTTATATTGATCACAGTTATTACTAAAACTTACGTTTATGATGGATGGCCTTATCCCATAAAGATCTTAATGCCCTTTTAAGATTTTTTTTAGCTCACTATACACACAGAATTGTATCTATATACCTATACTCAAAAAATTGTATTTAGATCTCTATATTCAAAGTATTCATACAGCTCAACTCGACGAAAGACCCACTGTGTTTATAAAGTCAGCACAGAGAAAATCGCTGTTTTGAATCTAAGAGATTATTTGCTTCATGGTGGTTTTTTGCACGCAGATGA
>CAYMBT010000154.1:0-6958 GCA_964388755.1 uncultured Pseudobdellovibrionaceae bacterium
AATTGGTGGTCTTAACCTTGGTAACGTTCGTCCAAGATTTGATGACACCTTTTCAAGCCGAGTGAACGGTTCTCTTTTCAGAAGAAACGAAACTTACTTTCTCAGCTGGAGAACAGACTTCTAATTTAATTTCGATCAAAGAGGCTTTTGTAAAAAAGCCTCTTATTCAAAAATAAAAGTCATATTAAAATAAGGTGATAGGCCTCTCCATTTATAATTTGTCGGAGAGGATATGCCGGCCACTTGAGAATCAGTGAATTTCACAGAATGATAAGTGATTTGAGGCCCGAGATAAAAAATGTCTGTGACTTTTATGGCGTAAGAAAGGTCCACCTGAAAGCCATTCACAGAAGAGTATTTTGTTGTGCCATTGGTGAGATCTCTTTCTCCATAAAGGTAATAGGTTCCGGCAAGAAGTAAGCCATTATAAAAATAACCAATACTTGGACCAAAATAAGAGTCCGAGGCATCGCTTAAAATTTCGTTATCATGAACCGAGTATAAACCACCCACATAAAGGCCAGACTCAAAAATATAACCCAATCGTAGATCAAGGAGAGTCATCTTGGTGTCGACTTTAGCGTTGTTGTTATCTTCAACAGTTTGTTCAAGATAGCTTAAAGAAGGTGAAAAAATAAAACTTCCAAAACTCACACTGGCTAAAAGCAAAAAAGAAAACGAAAAAAGAATGGAACGAATGATCAACATAGAATCCCCCTAAAAATGAAACCTAAATCTTTTTAAAGTCACAAACTTAAGTTGTTAAATGAACTTAAGTTTTTTTTGTGTACTTGAAAACCAAGGACCTTAGCAAGGGCTCTCTGCGGTCCAACAAAAATAAAACCAATGCCGTCATATATAAACAATACTGACAGATATTGACAGAGTGACGAATCAGTCAGAAGTTAACGCAATCTAGCATTAATTTTTTTGTTGTCTGTCTACTCTATGGCCCTTAAATACCTCCCTTATTCAAAATCTCACGTCTTTTATTAGATTTGTGTTTTTTCTCTTTAAGGAGATCGTTATGAATTTACAATGGTTGCTCGCAATTGTTGCACTGTCATTCTCACTCAACCTTTTTGCCCAAGAAACCGAAATCCAGTCAACTGAGACTGTTGAAGAAGTTTCAACCGAGGCTGCTCCCGTCAAGAGTTCTGGACGAGTTGAGAAGATCGAGGTCACTGGATCCCATATCAAAAGGATTGATATTGAAGGTCCGTCTCCTATCCTAGTCCTCGATCGCGAATATCTTGATCGCTCTGGTTATAACTCAGTTGCTGACGTTCTTCGTGATACGACCATTACTGCAACTGGTGTTGGTCGTGAATCCGCTGGAAGTTCCATTTCTGGTGCTGCGACCACAGGTCTTAGAGGCTTTGGTTCTGATAAAATTCTTGTTTTGCTCAATGGAAATCGTCTTCCTAAAATTGGGGGCGGAAATTCGGTGGATCTTAACTTGATTCCATTTCAAGGAATTGAACGAGTTGAAATTCTTAAAGATGGTGCTTCAGCCACATACGGTTCTGATGCACTTGCTGGTGTTATCAACTTCATCACTAAAAAAGATTTTGATGGCGCTGCGGTTTCAATGCGTTCATCAATGGCTGAAGAAGCTGGTGGAAATCGTAACGATATCTCAGCCATGTACGGCAAAAATTTTAACAAGGGTAATATCCTTGGTATCTATCAGTACAGAAGTAACCAAGCTATCAAAGATAAAGATCGTGAGTGGTCACGTGGTGGCTTAAGTGGTATTGGAAGTCCTGGTTCTTACCAACCAGTGAATTCGGCTGATCCAACAGATACAGGTCTTTGGCGACCGGATCCAAGATGTCCAGCTGGTCAAATTGCACCGAACCCCATTAATCCCGCAGCCAGCGCGTTTTGTATGTATGACTATACTCCATACTCTTGGAGTCAGCCGGCCATCGAACAGCATAGCGCAATTTTAAATGGTGAATATTCTATAAACGAAGCTGTTAAACTTTATTCTAATGTTATTTATACACAAAGAACTTCTAACTGGCAGTTTGCACCGGCTCCAGATATTTTCGAAGATAACACAGCAACAGGTGGTGGTAATTTTCAAATTCCAAATGGAGTTGCAACTGGCCCAGGCTGGGGTCTTCCTGTCCCCGATGGCGCTAACGTGAGATACCGTTTGGCTGACGAGCTTGGTCCTCGTTCTAACCGAGATACCACTGACTCTTACGGTGGAACAATCGGAGCAAAAGGTTACTATCTTGAGACATGGGACTGGGATTTTAATGTCACCCATGGAGCTTCGTCAATTTATAACCATGGTCACTCGGGCTATGCTGATAAAGATGTTTTATACGCTCTCATGCTTTCTAATGATTTCAGACCTTTCGACGCCACTGGAACTGGCGATGTGACGGCCGCTAAACATGTTTCTGAGCAATGGATCGATTCAAGCATGACGGTGACTCAATTTAGAACCTCTGGAGAATTAGCTGAAATTTTTGGTGGAGTTTTAAGTTCAGCTTTTGGTATTTCTGGATCATGGGAAGACTTTACTGAACGTGTTGATGAAGTGACTCAAAGAGGCAGTCTCTTTGGTGGTACTGGTGCCAACGGACAGGGTGCCCGAAATTTTCAATCTATTTTCAGTGAACTCTCTTACGCTATTGGTAAGTTAGAACTGCAATTAGCGGGTCGTTTTGACAGATATAATGATTTTGGTGAGACTTTTAATCCAAAATTTGCTTTTAGATATATTCCGACTAAAGAAGTTATGATTCGTGGTTCAGTGGGCACGGGCTTTAAAGCTCCAACACTGACTGAGCTTTATTCTTCTCAAGGATATGGATACCCGTTCTTTTTTGATCCAGTGGCCTGTGCTGCAACCGGAACGGCCTATGATTGTACTGAACAACAGTACAAAACATTAACGGGCGGTAATAGAAACCTTAAAGAAGAAACTTCATTTTCTTACAATTTAGGAACTGTTGTTCAGCCTGTTAGAGACTTAAGTTTCACATTTGATTATTGGTACACAGAGATTAACGACGCCATTGGTTTGAATCTTAATGATTTAATGCTGGCTGAGGTGGCTCTTGGTAACGCCGCACTTCCTGGATATGGTGTCGAAGTTCGACGTGCTGGTGGTTTAATTACAGAAGTTATTGCGCCGAACATTAATATCTCTCAACAAAAAGCCGATGGACTTGAGTTTACAGCTGATTATGTTGTTAAAATCGGAGGAATTGTTATTAATCCTCATATTGATCACAGTCATATGCTGTCTTATCTTGAGCAGCCATTTCCTGGTCTTCCGATGATTAGCAAACTGGGTGAAGCAGGTCGTCCTCGTTGGAGAAACACCTCTTACCTTAAAGTCGGCTTTCTTGAAGATCATAGTGTTCGATTTACCGGTCGTACAATTGCTGGCCAATTTAAATTGGCCCACACTCAAGACCGTTCAGATCAAAGAATGACGGCGACTTACACTGAGTACGATCTTGATTACAGATACAATGCCTTCTGGAATGGTGAGATCAGCTTTGGTGTAAAAAACCTTTTTGGAACAGACAGACCACTGGATGATACTGCTGGGTTCCAAAATCGCTTTAACTCTTCTCTTTACGATCTTGTTGGTCGTCTCTATTATCTGGGTTACACACAAACATTTTAAGTTTTTGCTTTTTAATTATGCAATTACAGAAGGGAGCCACAAGCTCCCTTTTTACGTCTCAAAATCTAAACTTGATTTTATGACTTATCAGGAGTTAAGTTCTCCTTTTCATTTTCGAGAGGTCCTATGAATAGTTTACAAAAAAGACAGATGATGAAGACCCTAAAGCTGGTTATTTTTACCCTGGTGATGGTGGTCATACTCAGCGTTCTTGGCACATGGCAGAAAGCCCAAGCTCAAGAAGCTGAACTTAAAAAAACTCAAGATGCCCAAATTAAGGTCGATGAGTCTGCTAAAGCCTCTCAAGATCGAGTCAGCAAAACAGCAGAAGAAACTCGCACCATCGTTGATGAGTACCGTGCGGCTCTTCGAAAAATCGAAAATACAAAAGTCTATAACGAACAGCTGCGTAAATTAATCGAGTCTCAACAGACTGAAATGGTTTCTATACGCGAGCAGATCGAGAGCATTAAGAACACCAACAAAGAAATCTTTCCGCTTATGTTAAGAATGATTTCAAGTCTGGATGATTTTTTAAAACTGGATGTGCCTTTTTTACCCGAAGAAAGAAATCGTCGTTTGACCCAACTTAAAGACATGATGGATCAAGCTAAAGTTTCAACTTCAGAGAAATTTCGTCGTGTTGTTGAAGCTTATCAGATCGAAAACGAATACGGACGAACCATCGAAGCTTATCGTGGCCTACAAACTGTAGACGGAAAAGAGCTCACAGTTGATTTTCTTCGTTTCGGTCGCATCTCTTTAGTTTACCAAACTATTGATGGTAAAGACTCTGGTTACTGGGATCAAAAAGAAAGAACTTGGAAAGAGCTTTCTAGCAGTTACAGAAAACCCATCCAAGAGGGCCTTAAAATGGCTCGCAAACAATCAGCACCTAATTTAATCACTTTACCAGTACCAGCACCTGTGGAGGTTCAAGTTGAAACTCTTTAATTCTTTACTCCTCATATTTTTACTTGTTCCACAAATCTCTTTTTCAGCCACTCTTGATGAGCTTCTTAAAAAAGTTCAACAAGAAGGTGTAATGCAGTCAGAAGAGTACAAAAAAAGAGAAGCTGATTTTGTTCAACGTAAAAACGAACAAAAATCTCTTTTGCAAAAAGCTCAATCTGAACTCTCTGAACTTGAAAGAGAAACCACTCGCCTTATGGTGGTCTATGATCGCAACGAAAAAGATCTGGCTAAAGTCGAAGAGGAACTCAATATCGCCATGGGTACATTGGGCGAGATGTTTGGTGTAGTCAAACAAGTGGCTGGTGATCTTAAAGGTCAATTTGAAAATTCAGTGGTATCTGCTCAAATTAAAGGTCGACGTGATTTTGCAGCTGATCTTGGTGAAAGCAAAAGTTTACCCGATATTCCAAAACTTGAAAAACTTTGGTTTGAACTCCAAAGAGAGATGACAGAAACGGGTAAAACCACACAATTTACAACCACGGTTGTCAGTGCAGATGGTGAGAAGTCAGAGCAAAAAGTCACTCGTGTTGGTTCATTTAATCTCGTCAGCGATGGCGTCTATATGAATTATCAACCATCCACCGATCAAATTGTAGAACTGGCACGTCAGCCAGCATCCCGCTTCACTGGCACTATTGATGACATCGAAGGCGCTAAAGATGGTTATGAGGGTTTTGCGCTTGATCCCTCACGTGGCTCTTTACTTTCTATGCTTGTGAATGCCCCAAGCCTTTGGGAAAGACTTCAGCAGGGTGGACTTGTTGGTTATGTTATCATTGCCCTGTTATTTTTAGGTATGGGACTTGTGGGTGAAAGATTTAAAACTCTTAAAGAAGAGGGCGAAAAAATCAAAGCACAAATGACCAACAAAACTCCTTCAGCGGACAATCCGTTGGGTGTTATTTTATTAGCTTACGAAGAAAACAAAACAGCAGACTTAGAAACTTTAGAGCTTAAACTCGATGAAGCCATTCTTAAGAGCACACCTAAATTAGAAAAAGGGATAACCACTATCAAGCTCCTTGCTGCAGTAGCCCCTCTTTTAGGTCTTTTGGGTACAGTCACTGGTATGATTGCCACCTTCCAATCCATCACTCTTTTTGGAACAGGCGATCCAAAGCTTATGGCTGGCGGAATTTCTCAGGCTCTTGTAACAACTGTTCTTGGTCTTGTGTGTGCCATACCTCTTCTTCTTTTGCATAACGTGATCGCTACAAAATCAAAAGACCTTGTGCAAATTCTTGAAGAAGAAAGTGCAGGACTCATTGCTGAACGTGCTGAAACAGCTGCTTCAGGTCATAAGGCTTAAAGGTAAGGTTTAGCCCATGTTTATTTTTGACAGTTTTGAAGTCATTCGAGATTTTTTAGAAAGGGGCGGTAACGTCCTTTGGCTCATCTTTTGGACTTTAATACTTATGTGGGCTTTTATTGCCGAGAGATTTATTTACTTTCGTAGCGAGTTCCCTAAAGAACTTAACCAGGTCATTGAAAAATGGACTTCTCGAAAAGATAGATCCTCATGGTATGCCCATAAAATCAGACAAGCCCAAATTGCAAAGATGAAACAAAGAC
This sequence comes from uncultured Pseudobdellovibrionaceae bacterium, assembly GCA_964388755.1. Lineage (GTDB taxonomy): Bacteria > Bdellovibrionota > Bdellovibrionia > Bdellovibrionales > JAGQZY01 > JAGQZY01. The sequence goes on from CAYMBT010000154.1 coordinate 6,209, forward strand.
TCTTTCAAAACATCACAGTGATTAAACTCTTAGTGGCTCTTTGCCCATTGATGGGTCTTCTTGGAACAGTGACTGGTATGATTGCTGTCTTTGATGTGATGGCTGACACTGGGACAGGGAATGCTCGTATGATGGCCTCTGGTATTTCAATGGCAACCATCCCTACGATGTCAGGAATGGTGGCCGCATTATCAGGTCTTTATTTCGGAACTCTTCTTGAGAGTAAGGCCAATCGTGAAACGCAAAAACTAGCAGACGCTCTGACACTTTCGTAAGAGTTTCTCTATAAAAAGGATTATTGATTTATGCGAAGAAGAAAAAAAAATCAGGATGACGATACAGCCATAGATTTAACACCTATGCTTGACGTTGTTTTTATTATGCTTATCTTTTTTATCGTCACCACTTCTTTTGTTAAAGAATCTGGTATTGATGTGAATCGTCCTTCAGCTTCAACAGCCAAAAAGAAAGAACGTGCATCTATTTTTGTGGGTATTTCTGCCAACGGTGAAATTTGGATTCAAAAAAGAAAAGTCGATATTCGCTCGGTTCGTGCCAATATCGAAAGACTTCATGCTGAAAGCCCAGAGGGTACAGTTGTTATCCAAGCTGATAAACTCTCTGAGACCGGTGTTCTTGTTGAGGTGATGGATCAAATTCGTCTGGCTGGTGTTGAGAGTGTTTCTGTGGCAGACGCTCCTGGAGTGGGTGAATAGTAGTTATGAATTTAACCTCTGGTCAGTTGCGCAT
>CAYMBT010000155.1:0-6906 GCA_964388755.1 uncultured Pseudobdellovibrionaceae bacterium
GAAAGTAAAGAATACAACATTAGTGGCAAGAAAGAATACAGACTCTAGTCTGGCCTATCGCTGAAACGACTTGGCTTAGATTAAACGAGAGGGTGGAATTGTAAGTTATGACATCAGAGAACTTAAGTCTTATTTTCACCTTGCTTGTGATTTATCAAATTAAACACTATATCGCTGATTTTCCTTTGCAAAGAGAATACATGCTCAGAAAAACTCGAGCCAATTGGGATTTTATTCTCCCTCTTTTTACCCACTGCCTCGTTCATGGCGTCGGTACTTTAATTATTATGTTGATTTACGCTCCAGCATTTTGGTGGCTGAGTCTGGTGGATTTTATCACCCATTTTTTTATTGATCGAATCAAGTCAGGGCCGCGCTACTTTGGACGCTTTAATGATCTTTCAAAGTCCAGTTTCTGGAATATCCTTGGTTTTGATCAAATGGTTCATCATCTGACCCACATTTATTTTATCTATCTTGTTGTCAGTCAACATTAATACTCGAACTGATATTTACTCTCTTGGTTTCTCAAATCTAAAATTTAAAGAGGAAGTCGACAGGGGCCTAGATAATCCGTTGCGCTTCTAACACCCTCGCCCAAATCATAGACGCGAATGTGGTTGTAGTGTGTGCTGGCCGCATTTCGGCCCACACATTTGCTGCCTTGAGCCTCAACGTTGTCTGGAAAATGACAAATTAAAACAGAGCTGCCATCTCTACATTTATAAATTTCAAAAAGACTGGGGTCAGTTTCTAAGTCACTGACTGGTCGTGGCATATTGATTTCATCCTGAGAAATAAGGTCTAAAACAAAGTCAATATCACTCTGTGTGGGATCATAAACATCTTCTGATTCAAGAATGAGGATTTCTTCGGGAAGGGACCCTTCTTCTGCTAAGAGTTCTCTGTTCTCGCTTGATAATTGAGTCGTCTCGTCGGGTGAGAATTGCACGTCACTACAATTGTTAAAGCTGGCGACAAAAAGGGCGGTCAAACAAGAGAAAATGATAATTTTTAGATGGTTGATGTTTTTCATGGATGGCTCCTCAAAATCAACTGTTATAGATATATCGGACAATAGAAACTCAACTTAAGTCTTGTCTCAAACAGAGTCAGATTGGGTCGATTGTTGAGAGCAAGAGGGGTGCTGACTTGCAACCTGTTGTAAAATCCATTAAGAAATGACCCATGCCAGAGCTTCCTGAGGTTGAAATTGTGAAATGTGGGCTAGAGAGCCTTCTGATTAATCCCGAGATCAAGAGTATTAAAACAAGTGCAAAAAAACTCAGAACAAATCTCAATAAAAAAGATCTTTCTTTTCTTAAAGATCAAAAAATTTTAGGCCTTAAAAGGGTTGCCAAATATATTTTATTTGAACTGAAAGAATCTTATCTGATTTCCCATCTTGGAATGACGGGGAGTTGGAGAATTCTTGACGAAAAAAGAAAACATGATCATGTTTTTGTTTATCTCACTGATGGTCGAGTTTTAGTTTATCATGATCCGCGTCGCTTTGGACAATTTGATCTTGTTTTTAAAAAAGATTTTATTTTAGATCCACGCTTTTCTCATCTTGGCTGTGATCCGGTGGTCAGTGAGAATGTCGATCTTAAAAGTATTTATCGATCAATGAGTTCAAAAAAAACCGCCATTAAAAGCTACATAATGGATCAAAAAAACATTGTAGGTGTTGGTAATATCTACGCAAACGAAGCTTTGTTTAGGTCACAGATTCACCCGCTGACTCAAACGTGCGATCTTAGTTTTAAAAAATTTGAAAGACTTTTTTTAGCTATCAAGCAAGTCCTTCTGGATGCCATCCAAGCGGGTGGGTCAACGATCAGTGATTTTAGGCAAGCCGGCGGATCGAGCGGATACTTTCAGAACCAGTTTTTTGTCTATGGTCGCGATCAAGAATTATGTCGAAAATGCTCTGGCCTTATTGAAAGTCAACCCATAGTCGGGAGAAGCAGTTTTTGGTGCCCCAGTTGCCAACCTTATAGTAAAATAAAAGTCAGAAAAGCGAGTGGCCGTGCAGAAAGTACTAGAAAAAAGACTTCCCGAACTTATTGAACTTGAACATCTCATCAGCCGATTAGGGTCAAAAGCAAAAGTCAGAGTGCTGACCGAAGTTCGCTATGATGACCATACATTTCCAGTTTATTCTGTTGAAGTGGGTTGTGATGATCCTAAAGCTCCCTGTTTTATGATGGTGGGTGGGGTTCATGGCCTAGAGAGAATTGGATCAACCGTTGTTTTATCAACTCTAAAAACTATGACCGAGTTTCTGTCATGGGATGAAACCCTAAATAATCGTTTGCAGTATTCTCGCTTGATCTATGTCCCTATTCTTAATCCGGTCGGAATGTACCGCCGCAGTCGTTCCAATGGTAATAACGTTGATCTCATGAGAAATGCACCGGTCTACTCTGAAGAAGCAACACGTTTTCTCTATGGCGGGCACCGTTTATCACCAAAGATTCCCTTTTATCGTGGAGCACTCAGCGATGGTATGGAAAAAGAAAACCAAAGTCTTTTTGAGTTTATGAAAGAGCGGGTGTTACCAGCCAGTGTCTCTGTTTGTTTAGATGTGCACTCTGGTTTTGGCTCCACAGATCGTTTATGGTTTCCCTACGCTCGTACCAAAAAACCATTTCCTTATTTTGTCGAGGCCTATGCTTTTCGTGATCTGCTGAATAAAACCTATCCCCATCATGTTTACTCTGTAGAGCCTCAATCCATTCAGTACACCACACATGGTGATCTTTGGGATTATATTTTTGATGTCCATTGGGCTGAAAGAAAAGATGAATTCTTTTTTCCGCTGACCTTGGAATTAGGCTCATGGAAGTGGGTCAAAAAAAATCCAAAACAAATGTTTGGTATTTTAGGTGTCTTTAACCCGGTTTTGCCCCATAGAACAGCTCGAGTGTTAAGAGATCAAAAAACTTTTATGGATTTTCTACATCGCGCTGTTTTATCTCGTCACTGGACGAACCTCACTCCAGAGCAAAGACAGATTTGGAAGTTTGAGGCTTTGAATCTTTGGTACAACGGTTCTCTTGATGCAGCCAGTTGATATTTATCTGATTCGAGGACTGGCACGGGAGTCAATCCACTGGGGAGAATTTGCCAATCTTCTTAAAAAAGAAAAATTTGTCAATGCTCTTCATTTTCTGGATTTACCCGGGGCCGGAAAATTTAATCAATTAACTTCACCTTTAACAATTCAAGAGAATGCCCAGTTTCTTTTGACACAAATCAATTCTTCACAAGACATCCCTAAAGTGATCGTTTCTATTTCACTGGGTGCCATGGTGGCCATTGAAATGGCATTGACTGAGCCTCAGAAATTTAAAAAAATCTATGTTATTAATTCAAGCTTTTCAAATTTGTCGCCCATTTACCACCGTTTGCAATTAAAGGGTTTTAAACAAATCTTGCGAGTGGCAGGATCAAAAAACTTAGTGAGAAGAGAAACCGAAATATTAAAAATGGTCTCTCGAAGTCCAAATCAATGGCCAGGGCTTATGGAAGGCTTTACCGAAGCTGCACAAAAAAGGCCTTTTCATCCCATCAATTTGATCAGACAACTTTTTGCAGCGGCTCGATATCGTATACCCAACGAAGCTCCTTTTTGCCCCATTGTGGTGATGAATAGCCTTGGTGATGAGATGGTTCACCCATCTTGTTCTGATCAATTAGCCAAGCATTGGGGTCTAAAACAAATGACCCATCCCTGGGCAGGTCATGATATTTCTATTGATGATCCAGAGTGGATTATCAAGTCTATTTCGTCAGATCTTTTTAGTGGGGAGGATCTTTAAAAGTGGCCATGTAATTTATAGGATGATTGTACTTTTAATCTAATATTTGAATATCGAAATTAAATAAAAGCAGAAGAGCATGACATACTGGTTCAAACAGAGACAATCCATCATCAAAATGTAGGTCTTTTAAGCAAAATAAACCATAATATATTTAATAAACTTGGGGGTCTGTTTTGAAACATCTTTTGGCGTTTGCCTTTCCGTTACTATTTTTGCTCGTAGTTTTTCAAAATTGTGGTGATGGTTTTAGTTCTCAAAGTTTAGAGGGTGAAGAAGTAAGCTCTGTGGGGGATGACGTTCTTCCACGGGACGAAATCGTTGCCGTTCCCCTCATCCCTTTTTTAGCCGGTGAAACAGTGGCACTTAATAAATTGCCCTATCAGATTTCTGCAGCATCGGTGGCGCGCCTAGGTGGTTATCTGAATAGTACTGATCCCAAAATGATCGCGTTCACTGATGAAGGTGATCCCTATATTTTTTCCAGTCCCTTATCAAGAGATCAGGCCGAAGCAACGCGTGTTGGTTTAGAACGCTGTCAGCTACTTTTTGAACGATTATGTTCTCTCTACGCAGAGGGAAACATTATCAGTCAGGATCAAGCTGATTTTATGATTAATTTTACTGATCATCTTCCCCGTCAAACTGTATTTGATCCTTTACTAATTCCTGCTCTCAATGTTCAGTGGCAAGAAGTTATAGCCACCAACTATAGCAATGGTAATAATCCGTTTCAGGCCATTGCAATTAGTAAAGAGGGTGCTGTGCAAAATGGATGGAGCAGTCTTTCACAAGACGAAGCTAATCGTCGGGCTCTAGAGTTTTGTCAAACTTGGGGACGACCTTGTACACTTTATGCCGTAGCAAACCAGGTGGTTTTTGACTACGCGACACTCAGGTGGAGTCCAAACCTAATAGAACATGCTCCAAGCCCATTAAACAATGCCCGGATTCCTTTTATCACAGAATCTCAAAGACTAACCATAACTCCCCTTATTCAAGGCCTGTCGCCGACCACTAAATTTGTTATAGCACTGGGTCGTTATGGTCAGTACGATATAAAAATTGATAATACCGCCGGGGCTGCTATTAGCAATGCCACAAGGATGAGTGCTTTAGCTGATTGCAATTTACAAATTCCTCCACCGACTCCTCCCGGTCGTGGTCACGAGTGTTTTATTTACTCCGAGGGACAACAAATCACCATGACGCAAGAGACACTCAATCGCTTTGCTTTAAGGATTGGACAATAATTTTTTTGACGTAACATAAGATTTATTTGTCTTAGGAAAGGTATTTTAGATGTATCAGAAAATATTAAGTTTTGGTTTTCCAATTCTCTTGGGGCTTGTCATTTTTCAAAACTGTGGAGAAATGTCATCCACTGCAAAAAATCAAATGTCATTGGCTCTTGAGCCAGAAGGTTCTGATAATAACCTCGAAGAAAATTTAGCTGAAGAAGCCGTTGTCGATGAAATTCAGGTAGTACCAGAGGATCTTATTGTCGATGAAGAAGTCGTTGTTGAAACTCCGGCCATGTTTGCCGCCGGAGAAACGGTAGCTCTTGATAAATTACCCTTTCCCTTAAGTTCAACTCAGCTACCGCGTCTTGGTCAGTATCTTAACAGTACAGTCTTTCGCATGATCGGCTTTACCCGCGACGGCGAGTCAATGATCCATATTGACGGTTTGGCGCGAGATCAAGCCGAAGCCACTCGTGTGGGGCTTGAGCGTTGTCAAATTCTTTACCGTAAACCATGCTCCCTTTATGCTGAAGCCAATATAATCACAAGAAGCCGGGTTGATTTTTTTAATAACTTTAATAATCTACTTATGAGATCCGGTGTTTTTAATGCCCTAGAAATTCCTGTGCTCAATCGCGTGCATCAAGAAAGTATTCAGAGAAGTTATAAAAGTAATACCTATGAGGCGGTATCCATTGGACTGGGCGGCGCTGTGAATAGGGGTTGGAGTGGCGTTTCTCAGGCTGACGCCAATCGAAGATCATTAGAGTTCTGTGAAATTTTACATAATGAGCCTTGCACCCTTTATGCAGTAGACACACAAATCGTTTTTAATTTTGATACATTTCAGTGGTCTCCACGGCTGGTGGATTACGCTCCCTCTATGCTGACCTTAAACCGTATCCCCTTTATCAGTGATTCTGACAGAGTGGCCAATTTTGCTCCAGTTGTACAAGCTATCAATCAACAGAATCGTCAATTTGTCATAGCTTTGAGTCGCTATGGCCATTGGGGAATTACGCCGGTATTGGGTGATGGCGCTATCACTGATGCCGCTCGAGCGAGAGCATTAGACCTATGCACGGCCAAGATCACAAGTCCTGCCAATCCTGGATCTTATCAACACCGATGTTTTGTCTACTCAGAAAATAATCAGGTTGTTTTAACAAGAAGACAGATTGAAGTCTTAGCGCTAGGGCGAAATTAATCTTTGAGAGTAGCCGGCTGATGAGGCTGCTCTTGCTTATTCATTAATTCGTTCAGGCTGAGTTGAGTCATTTTAGATAAGCTTCTAAGAGCATAGTAAAAAAGACTTGTGGTGATCACCATCAATGGCAGAGCAATGACAAAATAACCCATCCAAGTCATTTCTGCAATTTGAGCATTCAGCTGTTCAGACTGAGCCATCGCTGTCTCTTCCAATGAAATGGGTTTAAATATTCGAATGGCTAGAAGAAAATTAAGTAAACCACTAAGAAAGAAAGTGCCAGAAAAGAAAAGGGTACACTTTTTAACAAGATCTTTATAAGCCAAATGTTGATTTCGCTCGGAGAGTTGTTGCTCGATTTTAATCATATCAAATAGTCCAGGGTGATTTAAAAAAAATGAAAAGAAAGGTTTTTTTGTAAACGATGATGCAAAAACAAAAATACCGATCAACGATGGAAAGCTGGCTTCTTTAACAGCAAACCAAAAACCTTCTAATTTAAGAAGAGCAAATCCTCCGGTAAAAAGAACATTAATAAGTCCAAGAAGCGAGAGCCAATTAATTTTTTTGGAAGTTATAAAATCATAAAGACCATGACCCAGTGGAAAAGAAATGGCTAGAACCAGTG
>CAYMBT010000156.1:0-6497 GCA_964388755.1 uncultured Pseudobdellovibrionaceae bacterium
TTTTTCGCGCGAGTCTTTAGATACACCAACAATACGACCAGGTATTAATCTTTTATGTTGGTCTCGTGTGGCAAGATAGGCCGCGTGGGGGCCGCCAAAACCCATGGGAACACCAAAACGTTGGGTGGAACCAACTACAATATCGGCTCCCATTTCACCGGGCGGTTTTAACAGACAAAGACTCAAGAGATCGGCGGCAACTACACTGATGGCTCCAGCTTGTTTAACCAGGCCCAAGTCAGTGGTTAAATCTCTCACTTCACCAAGGCCATTGGGATATTGAAAGACCACGCAAAAATAATCTTTAAGATCAGTGGGTAAAGTCGAACCCGTTTCAACAACAATACCCAGAGGTTCGCAGCGGGTTTTAAGGACACTGAGGCTTTGAGAGAAAATGGGCTCAATGACAAAAACTTTTGTATTATTTTTTTTGTGGGCCTGCTGAGCCATGCTGACAGCTTCAGCAATGGCAGTGCCCTCATCCAGCAAAGAGGCGTTAGCGATCTCCATACCTGTCAGGTCTTGCACCATGGTTTGAAAATTGATCAAAGCTTCAAGGCGACCCTGTGAAATTTCGGGTTGGTAGGGTGTGTAGGCGGTATACCAGCCTGGGTTTTCCAAAATGCATCTTTGGATCACGCTGGGGGTAAAAGTATTGTAGTAACCCATGCCAATGTAAGATTTAAAAACTTTATTTTGTGCCGCTAAGTTTTTGGCCCGAGAGAGGACATCATTTTCGCTGAGAGGTTGGGGCAGGTTAAGATCTTTTTTTTGTAAAATACCGTCCGGAACGGTCTCATAAATCAAATCGTCAATTGATTTTAGGTTAAGAACTTCAAGCATTTGCGACTGATCGTCGATGCTTGGGCCAATGTGTCTGTTTTCAAAAGAAAGAAGTTCGGACATGGGTCCCCTCCGCCAAAAAAGAGTGATTCTATTGAGGCGGAAATTATCATAGTCAGATTAGCTTGTCTTCTTTTTGCTTTTCGACTTTGATTTTTTTTGCTCGGACTTGGCCTTAGCCTTTGCCTTAGCTTTCTTCTTTTTCTTTTTGCCCTTTTTGGCAGGACTTGTAAGTCCCAAAGAGCGCATTTGTTTGATGATCATTTTTTCGATGGAATTTTTTTGATCCAAAGCCAGCTTTTGGAGGTCTTTGATATGGCCTTCAGCCTCAATTTTTCGTTGTTTGAGCATGGTGACAGCTCCATTAAAATCTTTATCCAGCTCGTTTTGCTTAACGGTGATTTTTTTGGATAAAATTTTATACTGTCTTTCAAGTTGGGCAAGATGCTTTAGGGTCGGTTCTTGGATCTTTTTATAGGGTTCAAGCTCCATAAGCTCTTTTTTAAGCCTTTGAATCTCTCCTTGGAGGTAATCATTTTGAAAGAGTTTATAAAATTCCTTTTTAATTTGATCCAGTGAAAACATAAAACCTCCGTATCATCCTTAGACAATTTAAAAAAAATAGGGGTTAAAGTCCACCCTTATCTCGAGAAGCTTTTGCAGATGTAGAAAAATTAGACTAAGTAAGAGCCATGTTTTTAAACTACTATCTCGTCGAGATCACTCTGCCCCAAAGTCTCTATCAAGACTTTATAAAATGGCTTAACCCCCATAGGGCTGAGATGGTGAGCTTACCTTGTTTTACCCATTCCACTTTGTTTTCTGAAAATAACCCCAGTGAGCCAGATTCGATGAAGCTTGAGGTGCGTTATTTTTACGAAAATGAAAATGATTTGAATGAGTATTTTAAAACTTGGGCCCCTAGGATGCGCTCAAGTTTACCTCTAGAATTTCAAAAACAATTGCAGTTTAAACGTTTTCGAGTTCAGGCAGAAGGTCTATGAACCGAGATGATTTTATCCATTCAGTTTGGAAACCCTATCTTCCGATGAAGAAGTCACATTCCACAGTTTGGGGGAGAGTGACCAAGCTCTCTGAAACCGGTTGTTTGATTAAAAATCAAAAACAAAGTGATTCAATTGAATTTATAAATATAAAAGAACAGGTGGATGATTATTGGGGTCATGCCATACCTTGCCACTTATTAGCCCTCGGTGATGTTGTGGTTTTTGATCATCTTAAAAAATCCATGTATTTGCTTTCGCCCTCATTGAATAAAGATGTTCTGGTTGACCCCAATGCCCTCAAGTGGTCTGAATTTTTGGATCAAGTCGATGGCCACTTTAAGGCTCTGGGGTTTAATCACCTCAGAACACCCTACCTTGTTCCTTGTCCAGGAGTGGATCACCATATCGACCCCTTAAGTGTGGTGGCGACAAAAAGTCAGCAGAAGTTTTTTTTACCGACGAGCCCAGAAATACATCTCAAGAAATACCTCTGTCAGGGTTACGAGAATCTTTTTGAAATCAAAAATTGTTTTCGAGATGATTTTAAAAGTCCCTATCATCGCACAGAATTTACTATGTTAGAGTGGTATCGCGCTTTCTCTGATCTCAACGACATTTTAGACGATGTTAAAAGTTTATTTTTAGCTGTTTTTAAAAAGCCGCTCATGTTTAGAGAGGTTTCACTTTTTGAATTATTTAAAGAGCAGCTTCATTTTGATCTTAAACCTGATACATCCATTGATGAATTAAGATCTCTTTTAGGCCAAAATAATCTTCATTGGACGGGTGATGACGACTGGAACGATTTATTTTTTCGCATATATATCGAAAAAATTGAACCAGCCCTTGATATTCAAAAGGTAACAGTGATCAAAGACTTTCCGCCCACCCAAGCCTCTTTGTCACAGATCAATAATGAAGGTTGGTCCGAGCGTTTTGAGATCTATTATCAAGGTGTTGAGCTTGCCAATGCTTACCTTGAGGTCAATAATCCCCAAGAAAACAGGGCGCGCTTTCAAACGGAGGCTGATTTAAGGCACAAAAAGGGTGTCCAGCCCGTTTTTATGGATCAAGATTATTTTGACAAATTATCCGCTGGAATGCCGCCTGCAGCGGGCATTGCGCTAGGGCTTGATCGACTCTTTATGCTTCAAAACCAAGATAGAGACATTGGTCGATAACGCAAAAAGACAAAACCCCTTTTAAAAACTCCAGTCTGACAAAAAGACTTTTTATTGTGGGGGCAGACAGGTAAAAAAAGACACTTTGGGGCTAAAAATATAAACCTTTAAATAATGATGTAGGGATCTAAAAAATTGCTGCCGATTGAAGTGAATCCACAATTGATTGCTCCGATGCGATCTATTTATCAAAATTGGTCTCTGGATCAAACACTCAATATGGATTGGTATTTTGATATATCCATATACCTTAAAGCGCAAAAGATTGTGTTTCCTTTTATCGATTTTGATTCACCTCTTTTTGATGAAATTCAACAAAGCACGTTGGCTCGAAATATTAAACCTTCTTTTGTCATGCTTTGTTCTGATTTTCTGAAACTTAAAAAACGCAGGTCTTTTTTATCTTCGGATATAGAAATAAACTTGGTGATTGATCACTGGCCTGAACCTATAGAATTTTCAGAAATCAAAGATATTGCTCTCTATCAAGATAATATTAAATTTGTCATAGTGGCCCGAAACGATTGGGATTTTGTCACCCTCTATAGAAGTTTGCCTTTTTGGATGAGAGAAAAAATTTATATTGATTTTCCCACTTCTCTCCACGAATCAGATCCTTTTTTAACAGAAACTCAAGCTGCAGAGATTTCAATTCAGCTTAAAAACTTTTTTCCAGATATTGAATTGAAATCATTTTCTCCGGACATTCGACTTTATTCAGAAAATCAGCGGGCGGGCATTAAGCTTTTATCATTACCCCCTAAACTTAATATAAAAAAACCAAAGCTCAGTCTGGTGATCAAAGATAAAAAAACCATGTTGGCGCTGAGCCAATCTTTGCTTCTGCAAGAGCTTGGTGATCGAGTTGAAATTCTATATCTTCGTTTTTTGTCTGAACCCAGTTTTGTCATTCCTAAAATAAAATCTGTGACAACCACGACCTACTGCTTTGACAATCAACCCTCAGAGATCTCTCAAGGCTTGATCCACAATTTTTGCCTCTCCCAATCCAGCGCAGAAAAAGTTCTGTTCATCAATCAAGACTTGGCTCAAAATTGGGATTCCGTTTGGAGTAAAACAATAAAAGATCTTATTGGGAGTGATGAACAAAGAGGTTCGTTTGTTCTGCAAGAGACCTCTCAAAAAGAAAGCTTTTTGCCTCTTTTTTGCTTTAAAAAACAGGTGGCTGACTTTGGTGGATATGATCATCTGTTGCGAAGTAGCCAAGCTCTTCAACAGAGCCCAAAGACCATAAGTACTTTAGGCTCCTTGAGTGAGAAAAAATCGGCCAAGTTCCAGTCTCAGCTCACTTTTCAAGATCGAAAGATTTTAAAAGTTAAAAAAATGGATTCTCTTAAGTCCAGCATGGTCAAAATTAAACCCCTAAGCCCGGTTGATGTGAAAATAAAAAAGATAAAAGTGAGTCAACAGATGAATGAGATCTATTTTCGACTTTGGCAAAACAAACCTCAAGTGATTTTAGAATCCCATATCTCATTGATTAAGAAACCTTTAAGATTTTTTTATCAAAATTACTATTGGCGAATAAAAAGTCTTGGTTGGAGATTTAAGGTTTTAGGAATGTTAATCTATAGCCATCTCTGGAGAATCAGTCCTAGACAAATAGGTTGGATCATTTTTAAGTTGGCTTTGCCATTGAGAAAAATCTACTATTTTTTAAACTTCCAATACCAAAAAAGAATTCTTGGCCTTCATAAAAGCGAGAAGACACTGTGATGGATCAGCTGAGTATTGTCATTCCGACCCATCAGCGTACGACTTCACTACTGAGGCTTTTAAGTTCCATTGAAAAAGCCAATGACCGAGATCTTTTAAGAGAAGTTCTGGTGATCAGTAATATGACTGAACCCTATTTGAATTCCAGTGATTTTAAACAAAAGATAAAAGACCTTCCTGTGCAAGTTGATGTAGTGAACTCAGTGGGGGTTAATAAGGCTAGAAATTGTGGACTCAAAAAGACTCAGGCAAAAATCTGTTTATTGATCGATGATGATTGTTTGATTGATGATCCCCATTATTTTAAAAAGGTTATTAAAGCTCATAATACTTATCCAGAGGCAATTGCTATTGGTGGCATTTACCAATCACCTCAACAAGCGCTGGCCATTGATAAGGCTTATTGTATTGCCGCCACCTCTTGGCAAGAACCCCTGAACTATGGTGATAATCGATCCAGTCGCCTTGTGGGTGGCAATGTCAGTTATAAAACAGCCATGATTCAGGATCACCAACTGCTTTTTAATGAAAATCTTTTTTTTGGCGGAACCGAGTCAGAGTTTCATTACCGTTTATTAACCAAAGGATTCGAGCTTCGACTTTTGCCCCAGCTGGTTATTTCTCATTTTACTCAGCTTGATTTTAATTCATTTGTTCGTAAAGCATTTCATCAAGCTCGGGGATATACAAAATATTCTATTGATGCTGGTCTCAAAAGCCAAAGTCACAAAAGTTATCATGATTCTTTTTGGGTCAAGGCTTTTGATCAGGCTCGTCACTTGGTTGAGTTTGAAGAGATCATTCATTACTTAAAAATTTATGATTGGACTTACCAGTTGTCTATTCACGAGCAAGACTTAAACGAGACCACAGTTCTCTCTCGGGCTAGGGCCCAACAAAACCAGATGAATCTTGAGAAATCAGCCATTCAATCTGGACGTCTCAAACCCTTTGCGGGAGTTGCAAAGGAGGGTCGTCATGTCTAAACAGGATTTACACCCTTCCATAAGACCGGATGAAAATATTTTTAACTACTGTGGCGATCGATGTAAATATTATTACATTCCACTTTTTAAGGATAGCCCGCTTGATGAATCTTTAACCCTTTCTTTAGGTCTTAAAAATTCAACAGATCGCAGTCCTAAAGAAATTGATTCATGCTTTTTAAAAGCCAAAATGGGTCAATATAGCCATGTTAAAATTCCTGTTGACCGAATTTCGCCGCTCGTAAATTCAGTGATAGATCAGGCTCATACCCTTAATTTTAAAGTTGTGCTTCAAGTCTTTACGAGCCTTCTTGGGGGCGATGACTACAAGTCTTGGCTTAAAAGCCTTAATCCCCGAGTTGAATTTGAATATATTCTTGATGATGTTAATCAAAAAAATCTTCAAGACATTAATTTTACAAATGCTTCATATCATTTATCTATTGTTGTAAATCGTAAAACTGATTGGTCATTTTTAAATTTATTTTATCCATTCTCACTGTCTCAGACTCTTCATCTCTATTTTCCCTATCAGGCTGTCAAAGGTGAAAGTGTTCTTAATTGCCTTGAGATCCGTAAGATTTTAAAAAGACTTCGATTACATCATCGAGAGTTCCAGTTTTTACCTCCCAAGGGAACTGATGTCTGGGATCATCGTGCCAACCCGTTGCTTGATATGGAGCCCATGCTCGAGCCTTGTTTTATCACCCGAATGCGCCAGGAGGCAGAAGCAGCCGATATTG
>CAYMBT010000156.1:6507-6900 GCA_964388755.1 uncultured Pseudobdellovibrionaceae bacterium
GAGAATCCAAAAATTAGATTCTCTGTTATTATACCCACTTATAATAATCAAAATCATCTTCGGGTTGTTCTCAATCATCTTTATCAACAAGACGTGGGTCTGAAATCTTTTGAAGTGATTATTGTGGATGACGGCAGTGTGGATCAAACCCAAGAGCTTGTTCTTAAACATCTCAAACATTTTTCAAAGAAAATGAATTTTAAATATATTTACTCTCCACGACCTCAAGAGAGGAATATGGGAGATGGTCAGTACCGTGCTGGAATCTCTAGAAACCTTGGGGTTAAAAATTCAGAGGGCGAGATCCTCTGTTTTCTAGATTCTGATATTGTTGTTCCGACCCAATATCTGGCTCGAGTTGAAGAGGCTCTTCCCACTGCCCGGAGAGCTTCG
>CAYMBT010000157.1:0-6825 GCA_964388755.1 uncultured Pseudobdellovibrionaceae bacterium
TTGTAAATAGGGACTTAAGGACTTTTTTAACTCGTGTGATTTTTGTTCACCGTAAAAGCAGCCCTGAAGAACAAAAAGTGCGCTCAATAAAAATAAAGATTTTTTGAGTTTTAAAAGATTAATAAAAAATGGTTTTGGCATTTTAAAAACCCGATTTGTTTTTTGGATCAAGCCTGAACCGAATAGATTCGACGACAAGGTTGATTGATAAAACTAATACAAACATCAAGAAGGTCACAATGAATAAGCCCCACCATATACCTTGGGTCACCTCAGCTTTGGCATCACTGATCATCACTCCCCAAGAGGGTTCACCGGGTTCTATACCAATACCAAGATAGCTTAATATGACTTCGGCTTTAATGGCGTAGACAAATATGAGAGCAAATTGAATGAGCACAATATGAATGACATTAGGAAGAATGTGCGAGGTGATTTGTTTAATTTTAGAATATCCCAAAGCCTGTGCAGAAAGGATATATTCAAGCCCCCGCTGTTTCATCACTTCAGCCCGGGTCATTCGACAGAGGCTGACCCAGCTCGTTAGCCCAATGATCAAATAAAGACTATGAAGTCCTTGTTCAAGAGAAAAACTTAAAGCCAGAATCAATAGGACTGACGGAATTGAATCTAGCGTTGTATAAAGCCAAACAATTAAATCGTCCCAAATTCCACCAAAGAAGCCAGAGATAGTCCCTAAACTCAGACCAATGAAGGTGGCTATGAGTGAAGAGAATAAACCTACGTAAACAGCAATACGAGCGCCGTGAAGGGCGCGCATTAAAAAGTCTCGACCTAAAAAATCAGTGCCCATAATGTTTTTAAAACTGGGTGGCGAATAAATTTGGTTATAGTCAGTCACATTGTACTCAGTCGCTATTACTTGAAGTTCGATGAGAAAGGTCAGTAAAAAAAATCCTAAAAAGACCATAAGTGCGGGATAAAAAGACTTCGGCCATTTTTGATTTAAAAAGAGATGAAGCTTCATTCAAGCTCCAAACGAGGGTCAAAGTACTTAAAGCTTAAATCCGAAATAAGATTGAGTATAATATAAAAAATACTGATGGTGATCGTGATGGCTTTGATCACTGGAAAGTCAGAATTTTGCAGAGCAAATACTAATAGTCCTCCAAGTCCGGGGATTGCAAAAAATGATTCTATGAGCAGCGAACCGAGAAGCAGTTGTGGAATTCGGCTTAAAAGCAGAGCTAAAATAGGTAAAATTGAATTTTTAAGGACATGTTTAAAAAGTATGGCATTGGTTAAAAGTCCCTTGGCCCTTGCCGTTTTAACATAATCTTTTTGAATCTCTTGGCTCACCAAATTGCGATAAAGTAATGTGTCAGGTCCAAGGCTGACTATGATGCTAATAAGCCAAGGTAAAAGTAAGTACGAAATCATTTGTGGAAACTCTTCGCTCCATCCTGAGATAGGAAAGAGTCCAAGCTTAAAAGCCAAGAAATACTGAAAAATGATGATGTAAGATAAAAAACTAATGCTCATTGTACTTAAACAAAAAAACACCAAATAGTTTTTTTTATGAAGACTTTTTGAAATCGAAGAAAGTAATGCCAAGGAGATCGCAATTAAAAAGCTCATTAAAAAAGCGGGAAGTGTCAGCGCAAGAGTGGGACCTAGGCCGCGAAAAATGATGCTACTAATATCTTCTTTCATGGACCAACTTTGTCCCCAATTAAAGGTCAGTGAATCAAAAAGAAAATTTTTGTATTGTTTGATCAAAGATTGGTCCGTTCCAAGTTCTTGCCTCAGGCTTTGGATTTGATCAGAGGTGGCGTTTTTACCAGCCAGTTGAAAGGCAGGGTCACCGCCAATCACGTAAAAAATAAGAAACAAGGTGGTGATCACACCAAGCAGGGTGGGTATAAAATAGAAAACACGACGTATATAATAACTTTTCATTTGTATTTTAAAGTTTATCCCAGTTTTTTTCTTTTATGCTTTTGTTGATTTTTAAATACTTAAAAGAGTCAAAAATTGTTGGATGTTCGTTATAATTTTCTAACCAAGAGTGGTAGGGCAGTCGGTAAATTCGGTGTACTAAAAAAAGAGTGGGGACTTCTTGATTTAAAAAAGCCACCATTTGTTGATAAAGCTGATTTCTTTCGGGCCCCGGCGAAAGCCTTAATGCTTTTTCAAAAAGTGCATCGTACTCGCGGTTCATAAAGTTAGAGTTATTGGATCCAGGGGAAACATTTTTACTATAAAAAAGTTGTAAGAAATTTTCGCTGTCAGGATAATCGGCACTCCAGGCCATTTCAAAAAGAGTGGCCTTTTTGCTTTTAAGCTTTTGATCAAACTGGGGCCATGTGTTTGTCACAAGACGAATTTTAATTCCCGCTTGACCCCAAAAATCTTTGAGCATCTCGCCCAGTTGTCGTGACCAGGTAGCATTGTTAGAAAGTTCAAAATCAAAAACAGGTAAGCCCGCTCCTTGAGGATACCCTGCTTCGACAAGATACTTTTTGGCCTTTTCGATATCAAATCCGAGATCATTTTTGTATTCAGAATCATAACCATCTAAAAGTGGTGGTATCGGTCCCTGTGCCACAATTCCGCGTCTGTTATAAAACTTATCAAGAATTAAATCATAGTTAATAGCGTGGGCAAAAGCGAGGCGAAGGTTTTTATTTTTGCCTAAAAGCGGATGTTCCATATTAAAAGCAATCATGGTGACATCAGGTCTGTTTTGAACCAGAACTTGGATCCCTTTGTCGACATATTCTTTTTTTAAAATATTATTTTTAAAAACCTGATCATAATTTTCTATGGGAACTATGCCGTGATCAACCTCGCCTTTAAGAAAACTCAGCCATAAAGGTTGTCTTTCGGTGATAATTTTAACCCTAATCTTTTCGGCCAAGGGAAGTCGCTCGCCCTTATGTTTTAGTAAGCCATTTTTTAAATCTTCGGGGCTACCCTCTGTCGGATAATACTGCTCGCGATAGGATTTATTTTTAATCAAACGAACTTCAGAATTGTGATTCCAACTTTCAAGTCGAAAGGGGCCCGTACCAACAGGATGGTTAGAAATTTGTGATCCATATTTTTCAACCACCTCACGAGCGACGACCATGGTCACCGGCATGGCCAAAAAATGAAGAAACTGAAAAGAGGGGCGAGTGAGTTTTACAACTAAAGTGTGAGAGTCTTTTGCATAAAGGCCACTGATGGGGGTTTTGTAATCCGCTTTTCCTTCTCTGAGTTGATCACGCCACTGGTTAAGTCCCTGAATAAGTCCATCAAGCACCCACCAGCCCATGGCTTTATTTTTGGGGTCAGCCAGCCTGCGCCAAGAATAGATAAAATCATCGGCTATGAGTTCACGGCCTTTATTGTTTTCAAAAGCTGGGTCATCGTGAAAAAAAATCCCTTTTTTAATGGAGATGGTGTGGGTCAGACCATCTTGAGAAATCTCAGGTTCTTTTTCAGCAAGGCTTGGCTGGATAGTGATGGGACGTTTTAAGTAATGGTAGTGATAGAGCCCTTCAAAAATATTGGCCGTGATGGTTGATGAGTATTTATTGGTTGAGTGCATAGGATCAAGATGGGGGATATTGGCATCGATCACTAAGACCACTTCGTCACTGATGTTTTGTGATTTCGGAGTGCATGAGAGAAGACAAGTTAAAGCACACAAAAGTGCAAAAAGAGGCTTTAAATTCATATTTCTTTGAAAATCAGACATAGAGGTTTTCTTACCATTTTTTTAGATGCAAAACGACAATTCAGTGATTAAGAAGATCTATGCGAACCCAAGAAAATTCAAAACAAAAATGGCTCAATCAGGTTTCACCAAAACCCGAATTGATTGCATGGATAGAAGACAGGCTTAAGCTCGATTCTCGCCTTGGTATTAATATTGGACTTGAAGAGGGCCTGATCCTTAAAACACTTTGTTCTTTGCCTAATGTGGAAAAAGTTGTGGAAATTGGGACCCAATATGGCTGCTCTGCGGCATGGATGGCCATGGGTCTGAATACAAAGGGGAAAATACTCACCTTCGAAAAAGATCCAAAGTGTATCGAGCAAGCCCAAGTCACTTTTTCGGATCCTCGTTTTTTGCAATTGGGTTGTGATGTGGAACTGATTACGGGAGATGCTAAGGAAAACCTTTTAAAAATCAGCCACCAAGCTCCGTTTGATCTGATTTTTATTGATGCTAATAAAGCCGCTTACCGAGATTACGTTGATTGGGCTAAACAGCATATCTCTTTAGGTGGGATGATCGTTGTTGATAATATTTACCTTTGGGGAACCATTTGGCTGGATGAATGCCCAGAAAATACGCCTCAGAAAATGTGGAAAAACGTCAAAGCTTGTGTGGATGATCTTTTTTTGGACTCACAATATGCCACTTCGATCATACCCACCGATGAGGGTCTTTTATTAAGTTGCAAGAAAAGTGCAGCTATAAAATAAAGCCAAGAAATTGTATCGGTTACTATGTATGATAGTGTTTAATCATGGAACCACTTTTATCAGTTAAAAATCTAACCGTGCAATTTGGCCACGAAAAAATGATGACTCCAGCAGTCCATCAAATTTCTTTTGATATTCCCCGTGCCAAAACCTTAGGGCTCGTCGGTGAATCTGGATCTGGGAAAAGTGTAACCAGTCTAAGTATTATGGGTCTTTTACCACAAAATAGTATTTTACCCATTCAGGGCGAGATTATTTTTGAGAATAAAAATTTGCTGACCTTGCCTGAAAAAGAAATGCGAAAGATTCGTGGAAACAAAATTTCTATGATTTTTCAAGAGCCCATGACCAGTCTTAACCCTGTATTCACTGTAGGCTATCAGATCGTTGAGGCTTTACGTCTTCATCAAAACATGAATAAAAAACAGGCTTGGCTGAAAGCCACAGATTTACTGGATCAGGTGGGGATTCCTGATCCCCATAAAAGAGTAACTTCTTATCCTCACGAGATGAGCGGCGGACAAAGACAAAGGGTGATGATCGCAATGGCCATTGCCTGTGAACCAGATCTTCTGATTGCCGATGAACCAACAACAGCCCTTGATGTGACAATCCAAAAACAGATCTTAGAGCTTTTGATGAAGTTACAAGCTGAGTACAAAATGAGTTTGCTTTTTATTACCCATGATCTGGGTGTCATCGCCAACATGGCCCACGAAATAGCAGTGATGTACCGTGGAGAAATTGTAGAGAAAGCCACAACACAAGAGATCTTTCAAAATCCAAAACATCCTTACACTAAAGGACTTCTCGCCTGTCGCCCCAGCCTTAATAAAAATTATGCAAGGCTTGCGACCCTCAAAGACTTTATGGATGATGAGGGTCGGCCAAAAACTTTTAATTTTGATTCGTTGGGTGAGAAAAAAGAAAAAGTCATTTCAACAAATCAAGTTCCCCTATTAAGTTTAAAAAATTTAACCAAACATTATCCGCTGAAAACAAACTTTTGGGGACAAACCCAAGAATGGGTCAAAGCCGTCGATGGAGTGAGTTTTGATGTCTATAAGGGCCAAACCCTGGGGCTTGTCGGAGAGTCGGGTTGTGGCAAAACCACTTTAGGTCGAGCACTTTTACGTCTGATCGAACCGACATCTGGAAATATTATTTATAATGGGACTGATCTGACGTCACTCAATTCTAATGAGATGAGAAAAATGCGTCGAAAAATGCAAATCATCTTTCAAGATCCCTACGGTAGTCTTAACCCAAGGATGACAGTGGGCTCGGCCATTATCGAACCCATGGTGATCCATAACTTAGGTGAAACCAAGAAGGCTCGATTAGAAAAAGCGATTTATCTTTTAGAAAAAGTGGGATTAAGCAGTGATCATCTGAACAGATATCCCCATGAGTTTTCTGGTGGCCAAAGACAAAGAGTTTCTATTGCCCGGGCTTTAGCGGTTGAGCCTGAATTTATCATCTGTGACGAATCTGTTTCAGCACTTGATGTTTCTATCCAAGCCCAAATTCTTAATCTGCTTAAAGATCTGCAGGTTGAATTTGATCTGACTTATATATTTATCTCCCATGATTTAGCCGTTGTGAAGTTTATTGCTGATGTTGTGGCTGTGATGAATTCTGGCAAAATTGTTGAAATCTCCCCAGCCCATAAAATCTATAAACAACCAGAAAATCCATACACCCAAAAACTACTGCAATCTGTGCCCCAAGTTCAGTGGCTCTAAAAAGGATCAGTTATTATGAATCCATGGCATGATGTTAATATTGGTGATCAAGTCCCGCTTCTTGTTCGCGCAGTTATTGAAGTACCCAAAGGGTCAAAAAATAAATATGAACTTGATAAAGAAACCGGACTTATCAAAGTGGATCGTGTCCTTTTTAGCTCAGTTCATTATCCCGCTAATTATGGATTTATCCCCCAGACATTTTGTCTTGATAACGATCCCCTTGATATATTAGTTATGGGGCAAGAGCCATCTGTACCTCTTTCGTTGATGGAAGCAAAACCTATTGGTGTTATGAGAATGGTCGATCAAGGTGAGCCAGACGACAAGATCATTGCCGTACACAACAATGATCCAGAATATAATAGTTATAATTCAATCCATCAGTTGCCACCCCATAGGCTGAAAGAGATCGAGCGTTTTTTTAAGGATTATAAAATATTAGAGAATAAAATCGTCGCTATTGATCAGTTTTTAGATGCGGATGAGGCTCATAAAATTATTTTAGAGTCTGTGGCGCTTTATAAAAAATTTTTTTCTAAAGAAAAATCTAAAAAATAATTAGTGGGCAATTGAGAAGTATTTTTTTGAAAGCTCAAGGCCTGGGATGACTCTTTCAATTTCAGCCTGCATCGAATTC
>CAYMBT010000158.1:0-6821 GCA_964388755.1 uncultured Pseudobdellovibrionaceae bacterium
ACAATGTGGCCATCAAAAGAGACGATGGATCAGTTTCTGAAATATCTGATCTTCTTGTCGGGGACACAGTGCCACGCTTTAAGCAAAAGCCAGTTGAGTCTTTAAAAGATTACGCTCTTGAGCTGACAAGAACAGCAAAGTTTAGTCGCTGCCTTGCTAAAAGACTGACATTGTTTTCAATTGGATCGGCCACCCATAGTACAAATCTACCCTCGAATCTTGAAAAAGTGGAACAAATGATACTTAAGAATCAATTTCGTATAAAAGATTTTTACAGCGAACTTCTCAGGAGTGAAGAGTATGTCCTTCAATAAGCTCTGGCTACTTTTACCTGTCATTATTGTGACCTCTTACATGAACTGTGGGAAGCTTGAAGGAAATGGTGTCGGTGGCACTGCGAACCTTGGAAGTTTTAACTCAGGTCAAAATGCTATTGGTAATGATAACCTTATTTTCTCGTCATTAAGAGCAGATCAAATTTCAATTGGCCGAGAGATTATTTTTTCAACCAATGAGTCTCTTTTTGCAGAACCGGTGGCCCAAGTTTTTTGGGATCATAATCTAGATGGAACAGGTTTCTGTACCCAAACTGACGGTGACACCCCATGGAGTTTTAAAGTCACTTGTACAGAAAGTGGCACCCTTAATGTTTATCTCATCATCGAGTACGCATCGGGAGTCGATGTTGAGTACGTGGCCAGTGTTAATATTTTGCAAGAAGCTCAGCAGCCCGTGAATCCGACGCCAACACCAACCCCTCCGCCACCACTCAACGGCGCTAATTTGTACAGTATCAGCTGTGCCGGCTGTCATGGACCTGGGGCAACAACTGGAAAAAGAAATAGATCCCAAGCCCAAATACAAACGGCCATTAATAACAATGTGGGCGGTATGGGTAATTTATCTAATCTGACTGCAGCTGAAGTTGCTGCTATAGCCGCTTATCTTAACCAGTAAAAACGAACCCCAGAAGTTGACTCATTTCTATGGGGTTTGAAGTTTTGTTTTTTTGATTTTATGGCTGGATATAAGTTTATAAAGCTCAATAATTATAAGCACACTGAGTGAAAGAACAAAAAGCTCAATCCACTGGATTAAACTCACTGGTTGAACACCAAGGACTTCGCGCAAGCCAGGTGTATAAAAAGAGACGAGATGGAGTAACTGAGCGCCGAGAGTTCCGAACAAAAGAACTTTATTGTTCAGGGGATTTATTTTAAAAGCCGAACGAGTCTCAGAACGACAGTTGCCAACCATCACATTTTCAAACAGAACCAATAGAAGCAGAGTGAGGTTTTGTGCCACAACCAACTCGACTCCTTGCTGGATCAGTTCGTAAAAATAAGCAAAA
Source organism: uncultured Pseudobdellovibrionaceae bacterium (assembly GCA_964388755.1). Lineage (GTDB taxonomy): Bacteria > Bdellovibrionota > Bdellovibrionia > Bdellovibrionales > JAGQZY01 > JAGQZY01. The sequence goes on from CAYMBT010000158.1 coordinate 1,352, forward strand.
GAAATCCCACCCATAACAGCGGCTGAGAGAAAAATTCGCTTGAGCATGAGCGAATCAAAGATGGGTTGGTCGGTGGCCCGTGGCGGATAAGTTAATTCGTCCCCTTCTCCGCGTTCAAAAGCTAACCCAACATCTTGAAAACCATTGGTCACTAAATTGAGCCACAAAATTTGCACTGCAGTCAGCGGCATAGGTACCGAAAATATCAGTGCTAAAATAAACAGTAAGACTTCGGCTGCGCCGGTCGATACCAAAAGATAAATGACTTTTCGAATATTATTGTAGGCAATTCTGCCTTCCTCTACGCCAGCCACAATCGATGAAAATTGATCATCAGTGATAATTAAATCAGCCGTTTCTTTGGCGATATCTGTTCCAGAAAGTCCCATGGCAACGCCGACGTTGGCGGCCTTTAATGCTGGCGCATCGTTGGCCCCGTCTCCGGTGACGGCGACAAAATGTCCATGGGAGATGAGGGCTTGCACGATTTGTAGTTTTTGTTGAGGCTCGACCCGGGCAAAAACCCTAGCCTGAATGATTTTTTTGTTTAAGTCTTCTTGAGAAAGCTCTCTCATTTGAGGTCCGGTGATCACCTGCTCCATATCCGAGGCAAGATGAAGTTCGCGCGCTATAGATAGGGCAGTGATAGGGTGGTCTCCAGTCACCATGGCCACTTTGATTCCAGCTTTGTGACATTGTTCAATGGCTTTTTTGGCCTCTGGTCTTAATGGATCAATGATACCAACAAGTCCTAAAAAACAAAGATTATTTAAAGAATTGATATTGAGCGAATAATCTTGTCCTTGTTGACCACCAGCCACAGCAAGAACACGGTAACCCTGATGAGCAAGTTGAGCGATGTCTTTTAAGATCATGTCTGAATCAATAGGCAATTCTCCGTTGAGTGAGAGTTGTCGAGAACACATTTTTATTACTTTTTCTGGTGCTCCCTTAACTGAGCAATAGTTGTTTAGACCTTTTTTGTGCAAAGTGACTGCAAATTGGTTTTCGGGTTCAAAAGGTATTTCTTCTATGTTAGTCCATTGGCTTCGAATTTCGCTGACGCTCAAACCTGATTTTTCAGCAAGCACCAAAAAAGCCACGTCAACCGCATCACCCTGTCCTTGCCAAATTTCATTTTTGTGTTGCAGTTGACCTTCGTTGCAAAGAACTCCACTGAGAACCAATGGCTCAATAGATTTTAATAGGTGTGGTTGAGCTTCAATCTCACCTTTAGGGTCCCAACCACTGCCAGTGATCGAGACAGCGGGCTGACCGACAATCACAACTTTTTGAATGGTGAGCTGATTCACCGTCAAGGTTCCGGTTTTGTCACTGGCAATGTAAGAGCAAGACCCCAGAGCCTCAACGGCAGGAAGTGCGCGGACAATGACATTACGTTGAGACATCTTTCGAGATGCAATGGCCAATGCTATTGTCATGGCCACAGGTAAACCTTCAGGTGTGGCGGCCACAGCCAAGGCCACTGAAAACATCAAAACTTCTAGTATACCCTGGCCCTGGCTGATTAAAATAGAAGCCATGACAATAGTGATCACTGTTACGACTATGGCAATTTTAATAGTAAATTTTTCCATTCGAATTAAAAGTGGAGCTTGCGCTGAAACTCCAACACTTAAAGAGTGAGCAATAAGACCCAGTTGAGTTTTTAAACCGGTGGCAACAACAACCCCACGACCTCGCCCGCGCACAACGAGTGAACCTTTAAAAGCCATATTTTTTTGGTCACCAATCATCAAAGATACGTTTCTAAGATCATGGTGATCTTTGATAACAGCTAAAGATTCGCCGGTGAGCAAGGACTCATCAATTTCTAGGTTTTGAGTTTGAATAAGTCTCAGGTCCGCGGGCATTTTGTTGCCTGATTCAAGCAAAACAATATCTCCGGGCACTAAAGAATCAGTCGGTATCCACTGGATGATCCCTTGGCGCAAAACTTGGGATTGGGTGCTGGTCATATTTTGCAGGGATCTTGCGCTTTTTGCAGCCGAAAATTCTTGCACAGTTCCAATCAGTGTGTTGATGGCAATAACAACTGCAATGAAAAACGCATCACTCAGATCACCAATCATCACCGACACCATAGCGCCAATGATTAAAATATAAATAAATGGATTTTTAATTTGGTTAAAAATAATTGATATAAGGCTGATCGGCTTTCCTAAAGGAAGCTTGTTGGCACCAAAAAAATCCAAGCGATCACGAACATCGTATTCGTTGAGACCTTGTGTCTTATCCACACGAAGGTCAGTACACACCTGATCCACAGTAATTTTGTATGTCTCTTTGATTAAGTCAAACATACCCATGATTAGCAGCAGTTCTAGGTTCTGTTGAGAGTTCTTTTGTTAATGCTGCGTGAGGTTGTAAGAGAGCGGTGTAAAGACAAAGGTCCAGCGTTCCGTTTATTTTTTCTGCAAAAAAAATAAAATTCAGGATGTAAGTCGGCCCAGCCGATTTACTTTTATGAGAAAACAGATTCGATTCAGTCAGGTGTTAGTTCTTGTGTCCTTTATCATGAGTTTGGGCTGTGAGGAAAGCTTTCAGACCAATAGTCTTGCCTTACAATCCAATTTAAATCCTATGGATAGTAGTGGCTTAGATCCAGATGTTATAGATCCCATTGAAGACAATGATGATCAGGATCAAGAAGACCATCAAGACTCAGATTCTGAGTTTAGCCTTTCTATTTGTTCAAAGCTTGAATTTGATCAAGTGGCCTGGCCCAAATCCATGGATGATTTTGAACGTAATTCCTACGCTTTAGCGATGAATATTACAGGGAGTTTTGAAGGCCATGATGGTTGGGAAAATATTGCTAACAATTTTGATGGTCAAGGCTTAAGTCTTGGGCTTTTTAATCAAAATTTGGGTCAAGGAACTTTGCAGCCTCTCTTTAACCGAGTCATTAAAGATCACGAGAAGGTGATAAAAAAGCAAATGTCATCTGCACAATATACATCATTAACTTCAATGCTTAAAAGCTGGGGCAGTACGGCCATAGTTATTTCTGCAAAGGCCAGTGCAACTGATCAGTCTTACAGTCAAGATTTTACCGATTTAGATGATCCATCTTCACTTGAAGATTCTGATTTTAATAACCCCTTCTTTTTACAAAAAGCCTCTAATAGCCAGAATCAAAAAAGTGTGGATTGGGCCGTTCGCAATCTTTACAGTGGGTCAAAGTTTATATCCTCTTGGAAAACGGCTTTGCAAAAAGTGGCGGGAACTCCTGAGTACATCACTCTGCAAGTGGCTGCTGCGTCTGCAATTCATAATAAAGCGATGGGTTATATGGAACAGTTTGGCTTTCGCCAACTCAGGACCTATCTTTTCTTTTTTGATATCGTTGTGCAAAATGGCGGGATACCAAGCTCAATTAACCAAAAATATTTAACCTGGGTCAGATCAAACTCTAAAGCCAGTGAACTCACCAAAGCCCTTAAACTTCTTGAGCTCCGATTAACTGTTGTTAGACCTCAATATGTGAATGACGTGCGATCCAGAAAAACCTCCATACTCAACGGGGAGGGCGTGGTTCATGGCTCACGTAGGAATTATGTGCGAGAGTACTGCGCACCGTCTTTAACACTGAATTTCTAATCCAATTATTGATTTGGATTTTTTTCTATAATTTCAATAGAGACTCTTTCTGAGTGAAAAACCTTTTGACGACGGGTCTTTAAGAGTCGAACTGAAACTCGAGTTTCAGCTTTTTGGTTAAAGTGAAAGATGATCTGCGAAGAGAGGTCAAGGACCATAAAAAGTCCGATTCCGGCTCCACCTGCAGTGTGTTCGATGGGCATTAGCGGTTGATCCTTCGATCTTAAAAGCTTTTCAGTCAAAGTGTAACGATTAAAAGTTCCGAATCGGTCGGTGACAGAAATCCAGAAATAGTTTTCAGAATCTCCGTACTCAAAAAATATACTTTTGCCGGCTTCAAGCACCACTTCTTTATTACGATCAATAGTAAGCGGCAGACCTTGGCTGTCACGAGGGGCATTGTAAAAGGCATTGGTTAAAAGTTCAGAAGCGACAGTTTGTGTGATCTGGGAATAGCCCGAAAAACAATTCAGCTTTTCTGAGAACTCTCCCACTTTATCGATCAATGGCCACCTTTGGGTACTGTTGGTGATGTGAAACTGGTGCCTTTCTCTAAAGCCAATAGTCTGATCAAGGATGGAGAGCTTACCATCAAAGCCCCGTTGAACTTGAGATAAAATAGAATTAAAAGCATCAGCTGTTGTTTGAACGCTCACTGGAATCAACAATTGAATTTTTGGAAAGAACTCCATGCAAATAAAGTTTTGTTGATTGGTCAGTGTCGAAAAAAAGACAGCGGGACTCTGTTGAATCTTACTGGCTTCAGGACTAAGGGCTGAAAAATCAGCATCAATCTTTCTAAAATCAAAGTTCCCAGCAGAGGGTAACGAGAGCAATAGAGGCTCATGGCTAGACTCACTGTAGAAAATTATAATCTTCTCGTTCTGATTCATGGACGGACCTCTTATTGCACACATTAATTTTAGCACGTATGTTCGAAGTGATGGCAAGTTTTTTAACAAGCTTCTCGTTATGATATGAATATATTTTGATCTCAACTAGACTGGACCGATGCCTTTTAATGTGTCTAAAAATGAGGCTGAGACATAAGAACCACCTTAAGTTTAAAAAACAATGATGTTTTATTTATAGAGATTAAAAAAAAAGTGTATCATTGAAAAATTAACTATTATCATAGGGTTTGAAGTAGTGAAACCTTGTTTACTGACTGAAATAGAATAAAGCCCTTATTAACTGGGTCTATGCTGGAGGCTTTTTTGGAGATCAAAATTCAAGACCAAAACATCGTTTTTACTGGAGTTCTTGATGAGAGCTTCGTGACAGCTGACTTTATCAGTCAGGTCCAAAAAGTAAGAGCCACCTACAAAACTGAACATATTGGCCTGGATTTTTCGAACGTTCAATATGCCAACTCTCTAGGGATTGCCACTTGGATTAAGTTGATCGATCAGCTTAAAGATGGTGTGTATCATTATAAAAAAACACCGATTTGGCTCGTTCATATTATGTCTATTATTTCAGGAGTCATCCCAGCTAATTTTTATGTGACTTCAATCTTTGTCCCTTTTTATTCAGAAAAACACGATAAAGAAATCCAAACTTTGATGGATATTGGTAAAGATATACCCATCAAAAAAGATTATTCTGATTTTAATCTTGAATCTAAAACGGTCGAAGGTGTTTATTATGAGCCTGATATTTCGTCGGATCATTTCTTTCGCTTTCTCGCCATTGATCACGATCGCTTTACAAAAGTATTTATCGAAAATCAAAAAAAGTAGTTTTAAAATTTGTCTCAAAGCGAGACAACAAGCCTAATGCTATTAATCCACAAATTAATCTCTTAATTCTCATGGGTTCCATATCCAAACCATAAAGATTCGTT
>CAYMBT010000159.1:0-6717 GCA_964388755.1 uncultured Pseudobdellovibrionaceae bacterium
TCTTTTTCCTTAAGACCACAAGATCCGAAACATTAAGCCACTGAGCCGCCGCAAAATAAATGATCCCCGAAAAACCAATCAAAGCCATCAGCATAGGAAAATCAAATATAAATCGGCCTTGCTTCCAGTTGTAGTGTTGTGACAGAAGCAAAGGTAAGCTCATGGCAAGACAAGCCAGAAGACAGCGCCAGAACTGATCGATCATCAGTCCCCATTTTAACAGCCCCACTTTTCTTTGAATCCAAAAAAGACAGGCAAAAAGATTAAAAAAAGTAATGATACAAGTCGAGATCACCAAACCATTGAGGTCGTAGGCCTTAATCCAATAAGGGGCCATTAAAATATGAAGCAATAAGCCTCCGGCTGACACCAGGGCTGGGGTTAAGGTGTCACCAATAGCGTAAAAGGCTGAACTTAAGACTCTTTGGCTACCGGCTAAAATAAGTGTGAGCCCATAGATTTTTAGAATCTCTGCAACGATAGGCACTTCTTTGGCGGTAAATTCGCCCCGTTGAAAAAGAACTGTAATAATATCAGATCCAATCATCCATAGACCAAAAGAGGCCGGAAGAGCGAGCATAAAAAATAAATTCAAATTGCGCGAAACACTCAGCAAAAAAAGATCGCTTTTACCCAGACTCCAGTATGAAGAAAGGGTTGGTAAAAGGGTTGTACCGATACCCACTGCTATGAGAGCTAACGGCAGTTCAAGAAGCCGATCAGCCATGTAAATATAAGAAATCGCACCTGACATTAAACCACTGGCAAAGTAGTTATTGATCAGCCCAAGGATCTGCAAAATTCCAACACCAAATACCGTTGGTAAAAATTTATTCAATACCTTTTTAACCAAGGGGTTCATAAAATCTTTTGTCACCCGAGGAATGATTTTAAGCTTAACAATCGCTGGAAATAGAAAAAAGGCCTGTAATGCGCCCCCAATAACCACGGCCCAAGCTGAAGCCTCGGTCAATCGGTCGTCATTTCTAAAGTATAAAAGGGCAGAGATAATTGAAATATTTAGAAAAATAGGGGCATAACCCGAAAGAGTAAACTTTTTAAAGCTGTTTAATAGCGCCATAAAATAAGCAAAAAGACAGATAAAAAAGAGAAAAAAGATCATGATACGACTGAGTTCTACGGTCAGCTCAAGTTTGCCCGGAACCTCAACAAAGCCTTTACCACTTAAAATAAATCGAATGATCGGATCCATAAATATAAAGCTCACCACACAGATGACTGTGGCCAACCCCATAAGAATGGTAAAAACGCCATTGATCAGGGATCTTTGCTGGTGAAGTGCCCCATTTTGATTTTGGGTGGCCACAAAAATAGGGATAAAACTGACAGAAAGCCCCCCTTCGCCTAAAAATCGTCTAAAAAAATTGGGGATTTTAAAGGCGGCAAACCAGGCATCTTTCATATCCAGCGGCTTCAGAGAGATCATGATAGAGTCCCTTAAAAGCCCTAAAATACGGCTTAATAGGGTCCCAGACCCAAACAAAAGGGCGGCTCGGGCAATGCGTTCGGGGGGCTGGGGGGCTTGAGGTGTATCCACTTTAAAAAGAGTTTCCTTTATTTGGGAAAGAGCTTGTCTTAGGGTGGCTTTTCCGTTATCACCACATATTCATTAAGTTAGCTCGGAGGTTAAGCCTTGGCAAATATTGTATCTGCAAAAAAACGCGCACGCCAATCACTGGTACGTAGAGACCGCAACCAACAGATGAAAAAAGCTGTTCGCCATCTCGAGAAAAAAGTGAGAGCGGCCATCGCTACTAAAGACAAAGACTCTGCAACGAGCCTGCTTCGAGAATACACAAGTGCCATCGGAAAAGCCGCTCAAAAGGGCAAATTCCATGACAACATGGTGGCTCGTAAAGTCAGCCGTCTTACAATTTTCATGAACAAAGCTCTCGGCTAAGGTCGAGAGTCATTCTTTTATACCCTTAAATACATACTCTATATCCCCATCTCTTTATTAAGAATTCGCCTTTTTTTGCCGATTAAACAGACATGGAAATTGAACATCGCAGGAAGGCTCCCCGAAAAGATTTTGGCGGTCATGTGGCCCTTCTTTTTCGTGGAAAAATGAAAATATCAATCTGTCATCAATTGGGCGAGGGTGGCGCATTGATTGATCTTCATCCAGAGCATGATCATCTTAAAGTGGGCGACCTCACGGTTCTGACTCTTTTCTTACCTGATGTGGGTGGCATCCTGGCCACGGCCCAGTGTGTGTATCTGTCTGAAACCCAAAAAGTCGGCTTTCAATTTATTGATCTCAATTTGAAATTTAAAATCAAAATACGTGAGTTCGTTTCACGTCGAAAGTTTTCAGGTCTTTTGTAGATGGCAGCCGATCAATCCCAACAACTCAAACCGGCTTTTAAAAATCCAGAAGTCTCGCTTCTAATCCCCGTCTATAACGAAGAGAGCAGTCTTTTATTTTTGCTTAATAAAATCAAAATTGCTCTTATCGAAATTGATTACGAAATGGTGATCGTTGACGATGGCTCAACTGATCAGTCGGCCGAGAAAATTGAGACTTTTATTGTTCTTAATCCCCACCTCAAAATCCAATTTATACGTCAAACCAATCTTGGCAAAGGGGGCGCCATACGTACGGCGATCCGCAATGCTCTGGGACGAGTGCTGGTAGTGCAAGACGCTGACCTTGAGTACGAACCAGAAGATATTATTGCTTTACTAGAGCCTTTCAAACAGGGCGAAAAAGTAGTGTACGGATCTCGCAACATGAATAAAGAAAATCGTGAACACTCGAGCCTGTTTTTTTATTGGGGCGGAATTCTTGTGACCAAGGTCACTAATTTTCTTTTTTCTTCAAATCTCACCGACGAGGCCACGGGTTATAAACTTTTTGAAGCCGAACTTTTTAATGATATTAGTTTTAAAGAAAATGATTTTGCTTGGGAGCCCGAGGTCACAGCCCAGATCCTCAAAAGAAAAATCAAAATCGTCGAAAAACCCATTCAGTACCACCCTCGCACAAAAAACGAAGGTAAAAAAATCTCATGGAAAGATGGACTTAAAGCTATTTTTGTCCTGTTTAAAGAATACTTCAAAAAATGAGCTCTAAAAATTTATACTCTCTTTTATTGATTGTCGTTGTGGCTGCCCTCTCTTACTTTAATAACCTGAGTAATGATTTTCTTTGGGATGATGAATTTCTCATCGAAAAAAACACTTACATTCGCGACATCAAAAAAATTCCAGAAATCTTAGTAACAAACACCACGGCTGGTTTTGGTGGAAAAGATAATTTTTATCGCCCCACCCAAATACTTTATTACCTTTTTATTTATCAACTCTTTGGCGAAAGCAAAGAGGCCTTTCATTTAGCTAATATCTTTTTACATATCCTGAATGGTCTTTTACTTTATTTTTTAATTCTATCTCTTTTTAAATCCCAAAAATTAGCTTTGATCACCAGCTTACTTTGGACGGTTCACCCCGCCCACGTCGAAGCCATCACCTATGTCAGTGGCACAGCTGACCCTATGGGTGGAGCCTTTTTTTTGGCTTCCATATTATTATTTCTTAAGTATTTAAAAAATCGAAAAAAACGAGAGTTGCTTATTTCAAGTATGATTTTTATTTTAGCTCTTGCCTCGAAAGAGGCCCTAGTGGTGGGTCCAGCACTTTTAATGGTCCTTCTTTTTTGTCAAAACCAAGACCGTTTTAACCCAAAGAAATATTATGTAACCCTACCCTTCTGGGTTATAAGCTTGAGCTATCTTTTTTTAAGAAAGACTTTACTTAATTTTGATAACACCTTTGATCTTTACAAAACAAGTAACGTTTACACAGAGAATATTCTTTTTCGAATATACACCTATTTGGCCACCCTGCCAGAGTATCTTAAAATTATATTCTTCCCCAAAGACCTTCACATGGAACGCGCTTTCTCTGTCTATACCGAATTTCTTTTAACCCCTGTACTTATGGGTGTGATTTTATTTTTAATTTCTTTAAGCATGAGTGTTTATTTTTTCGTTAAAAAAAATAACCCTATTTTTCTTTGGGGTTGGTTGTGGTTTTTTGTCAGCTTTATACCCATGAATGGTATTTTAATACCGGTGAATTCTTTGATCCTCGAACACTGGCTTTATTTGTCTTCAATGGGTGTGTTTTTGGTGATCGCATACCTCATCACCCTCGTCTCCTCAGAGAGGCTGATGGCCTTAAAAACTGGGTTGATTGTGATAAGCCTTATGGCTCTGACCCATCTTCGAAACCGCGACTGGAGAGATCCCATTACATTTTACTCTAACATTTTAAAATACACCGCTGGTACGGCCAGAGTTCATAATAATATTGCAATGGCCTATGCTGATAACCAGGAGCTTGAAAAAGCAAAAGCCCATTACCTCAAAGCCATTGAAAACTCTGATATCTACCCACAAACCCACTACAACTTAGCCAGAGTGTATATTCAGCTCTTTATGTACAAAGAAGCTTTAGACCATATTGAACAGAGCCTCAAATTAAGTCCCGACTTTAGTTATTCTATTGAATTAAAAACCCAGTTGACTGATTTTTTAAAAACCTCAAAAAAGAACTCTCAGTAACTATCTAGCAACCCGTTTAGGAAGAGCTGAATACCTATAAGCAATCAACGTTATATCGATTTTAAGCATCAAGCATTTAATATCCGATAGACTTTTTTAAGCGTCTAAAAATTGTTTAAAACTTTTTTGATGGGCTCGGTCAATGTCGACGAATTTAAGACCCAAACCTCTGGGGTATCGACCGCAGGGCTCGGCGATTCGCACAACCACAGCTTCAAAACGAAGCTTTTTCATGGAATTCACATTCAGACTTAAACGCAGAGTTTCGCCAATTTTGGGCATAGGTTTATTGGAATCTTCTTCAAGACAAACAAAAGCCCCAGTTTCAGAAACATCATAGGTGTGGGCTTGGATCATGTCGCCCACAAACGGATTAATAGTCGCAGGAACTCGCTTGTTGACACGCTTTGAACGACGCCACCATCTTCTTTTAGGATCTTTAAGCACCAGCATTGATGAAGGTAAAAAAAGTGGCGGAATAAAAACAGTAAACATCAGAACAGAACCAAGGCTGGCTTGAGTCATTGAAAAGTCACCCGCAAAGCTCCCCACATAATAATTATTCACAACTGTCAAAAGCATTAAAACAGGCAAAGCAACTAGAATAGCACGGGAAGCATGTAGATAAAGATAAGCACAAGTTAAAAGCGAAAAAACAACTAGCCAGTTCAGCCAAGTCAATTTAGAGAATATGGCTGAGGCTTCACTCCAGTGATGTTGATAAAGAACAATGACTTGTAAGGGAAACGAGATTGCGACAGCAATCATAAGAAAAGATAAAATATAAAACTGACTGGGTCTAGATATCATCATCAACCTCTTTTTTAGAATAGTGGTAGCAATAGCTTTTTACTTTTCTGAGGTATTTTAAAGCTTCTTTAAGTTTTGTGTGCCTTTTCCAATCGTTACCATGGCTGACGAGGGCTTGTTTGACTCTTGAGGGGCCAGAATTATAGCTGGCAAGGATGAGGTCCGTTAAGATCTGATCGGGATCACCTTTAAGATGAGAGATCAGTTTTTTATTCTGATCTAAATCCCAATAGGTTTGAAGGTACTGAATATAAGACAAACCACCCATTAAAGACTTTTCGGGGTCAAGACGCCATTCTTTGTCGGGACTGATTTCACCAAGTAGGATTTTAGATTTTAAAGTCACATAAGAAAGTTCATTAATGCCTGGATAGCGTGGCCAGTCTTTTACACTTTTAAAAATTTGCTCTTCAGCCAGAGGTGTAACCTGGGTTAAACCAATGGCTCTGGCCCAACTGACAGCATGGGGGTTAAAGCCCGACTCTTGAGTGACCACAGCCCCAAGAAGTGCAGGATTTGATTTGTGGTAAAGAGAGACCTTATCAATCAAACTTAAATAAGATGCCGCCGGTTTTCTAAAACTCTTGGGCTGATAAGAATTATTTTCTGTAATCAGGCAACGGGGCGTTTGGTATTCTTCAGTCAGCACAAGTTTATTTTTTTGTAGAAGTTTGACTGAAATCTGATTCGGATCAAGAGTCTTAAGCCTAAAGTCAGAGATCATAAAAATTTTTGTTTTTTGGTCGTTACTGTTATGAACCTTCGCCAAACTTAAAAAGCTCTGGGTGACATTTTGCTTGTTATGATAAACCTCAAGTTTAAGATCTTCCGGCAAAGGTTTTTCAGAATTGACCTCAATGGAGAAGTCACTTTTATCGTGGTAAACTTGCCGTGAGGGATGAAACGAAATTGTGTAGTCTTGAGTTTTTTCAGTCACCTGACTGAGGGACCTTTGCTTTTTTGCTTCTTCAAAACTCAATGCTCCAAAAGGGGTCGTTGGACCGACACAACCAATGAGGACCACTGAAAAATAAGAAATCATAACTATATATTGAGCGCGCAAAGTTTAAGTCCTCCTAATGGACTCTATCGGCATTGGTCCTGATCAGATTGAAACAAGGGTCATCATTTTCTCAGATAGGCATAAGAAATGTTTCAGGTTAAAACGCTTTTCGGTTTTTTTTGGGGCTCGACCAAAAGTTCGACGAAAAAACAAACTTTCTGTCATTTTATTTCACTCTCTGACAGTCATTAAATCCAGATTGTTGAACTTAGATCGCTTATCCACAAAAAAACCATCGCTTCTCTGCCAATTACC
>CAYMBT010000160.1:0-6604 GCA_964388755.1 uncultured Pseudobdellovibrionaceae bacterium
TACTTAAAAAAAGCTCAGGCCGATTATCTGATGTCAGAACTAGGAAATCGTTCAGACCTTTTGATCGTTTTTGATGAGGCTTATAACGAGTATGTGCGCGCCAAAGATTTTGCCAACAGTAGTGATTACTTTAAAAAGTATTCCAACATGATGATGGTGCGAACTTTTAGTAAAATTTATGGATTAGCCGGACTTAGAATTGGTGCACTGATCGGTAATGCCGAAAACATTCAATGGATCAATCGTGTGAGAAATCCTTTTAACGTTAATACCTTGGCCCAAGAAGCCACAATAGCAGCCCTTGATGACTTTGATTACATTAAAAAATCACAGCAGCTGGTTTGGTCAGGTCTTGATTTATTTTATCAATTTTTAAAAGAGCAAAAGTTACCCTTTGTTGATTCACAAACCAACTTTGTACTTTTTGACAGTCTTCGCGACGGCGTACAGGTTTTTAATGCCTGTATGAAAAAAGGCCTTTTGCTTCGCCCCATGGACAGCTATGGTTTACCAAGACATATCAGAATGACAGTGGGAAGTGCTGAAGAAAACACAAAAGCTCTTTTAATATTAAAAGAGGTTTTAAAAGAGGTCCCTTTACTGTGAGCCCATTAAAGCTAATCACAATTGATGGCCCATCGGCCTCTGGAAAATCTTCGGTCTCTCGCCTGGTTGCCCAAAAACTGCAATGGCCTTGGGTTTCAACGGGAGCTTTTTATAGAGGCTTAGCTCTTGCGGCCCTAGAGCTTGGTCTCTCTTCCAGTGATGAGACAAAGCTAGTGGCTTTAGCCCACGATCAAAGATGGTTTATTAAAATGACTGACGAAAATACAGAAGTGATCATAGATTTAAAAAATCTAACACCTCAGCTGAGTGGCGAATCTGTCGGTGCCATGGCAAGTACTATTAGCCAAATTCCTAAAGTCAGATCAGCACTGCTGCAAAGACAACGCAATTGTTTTGATCCCAGTCGGGGACTGGTGGCTGAAGGCAGAGACTGCGGAACTGTGGTGTTTCCGCAAGCTCCAGTAAAAATATTTTTAACGGCCACTCCTGCACAGCGCGCCCTTCGTCGCTCTGAGGAAACCAGCAGTAATTTGATTGAAACCTTAGAAATGCAAAAGCTTCGCGATCAACAAGACTCCCAACGAAAAGCCGCACCGTTAAAAGTGGCTGACGGTGCTCTGCAAATTGATTCAAGCTTTCTTTCGCTGGATGAAGTGGCCGAAGAAGTTCTCAACTACGCCCGTCCCCTTATTAAATAAGCACTTAACTTTTTTGATCAATTGAAATGAGTTTTTTATTTAAATAAAACTCATTGCTGTTCAACTTCATTTGAAAGCCAATTTTTAGGTTAGAGCTGTTGTAAATTTAAAAATAAAAAAAAGTAAAACTCTGGGCGATCATTTAACATCTTTTGCAAAGTTTTTTGTTGGTAATCACTGAAGTTAGTTGACTAAACATAATAGCTTTTTATTGAGTTGCCATTTTAATATATTTTAGTCATTCTAAAAATCAATACTTTTTGGTTATTTACTTTAAGTGAATTTTTGGTTATTTGCTTTTTTTGTTTTATTTTGAGATCAGTCGCATATTGGGATTAAGATTGTTTCAATTAGAACTGAAAAATCATTTTTCTTAAGGGTTTTTATAAGTTTAGTCATAAGATGGATAAATATAGGTGGGTGGGTATGAACGTATCTCGTTTTTTCTTAAATAACAGGCCAATTTTTTTAATGATTCTTTTAGGAATAATCACTTTTACACTTTATCAAAACACTGGCACAGTGAATACAAGTCAAACCTGGAACATTGGTCATAATAAAAAAGGTGTGGGTGTTTCTCTTTGGCAAGAAAGGTCACGGGATGAGTTTAGTGATCCCATGACCTACCATCTAGAAAGTGCGCAGCAAGTTGCTGATAGAGTTCGAGCTTTTAATGCAGCTTGGTACTACACTTGGGATCCAGAGCCTTTGTCAATGCTTGGCACCCAAAGCGGCGATCCAATGTTTATCCCAATGATCCTTCGATACAAACCCGATGAGCTGCACAGTATACATGGTTATCCTTTTACGATTTCTAATCAAATTGAGAGGGCTAGATTGCATATGCCATCTCAACGACATCGATTTGTTTTGCTTTACAATGAGCCAGATAACAATACTCCAGATCATCCATTTCAACATCCTGTTGAGACACAGGCCGCCACCGAAGAAGCAATTGATCAACTTTCATCAATTGCCCAATTTGTCGGGGCCCCAGCTATGGCCATAATCAGAGATCAAAATAGACCCTGGTATTCTGTATTGAGTGATGATCAAAAAAAATTGGTGAAGGCTAAGACATTACCTTGGTATAGGCTTTTTATCGAAAACGCGAGCCATCGCTTAAAACAATTAATGTTTGGTCCCAATGGACGACCATTGATTCCGGTTCATGTTTATCCCGATCCTTTTTTACTTGGTGCAGCTCAATCCCGTGCAGACCTTGAGCTCGGTTCACCAAAAAGATTGAACGCAAAGAGGGCTGTAATTAATCATGTCCTACGCTTCTTAATGAATGTGCGCCGTGATTTTAACGCTCAGATCATGATTACAGAGTTTAATATTGCTGATTGGGATGCTAAATGGAAACCTCATTTAGTACCTGAAAATAGAATTCCAGAGGATTTTGTCGTCGAAGTCCTTCAAGAACTATTACCAGAAATATCATCCTTGGCCTTTGTGAGCCATTATGCCTTATTCACAATAGCAAAGGATTATGGTGAAAATTTAAAATCAGCAGCATCTTTTGAGAATTTTTTTGAAATTGATCCCATCACAAAGAGAAAGCGAAGAATACCTGCTGCGATGACAGCCGTTGGTCAGCTCTACGCTAACTTTCAAGATGTTGCTTGTCAAAAAGGTGAGTTTATAGATGGTGATAAAAGAATTGAATTTATCACTGTACAGTGTGGAGAGCCAATTGCTTATGGTTATAACCGAACTGGTCGTAATGGTTGGGTATGGCACAAGGCAATTAAGCAGTGGAGAAGAGTGTTGACCCCTCAAGAAGCTGGTGTTTTTGATGATCATGGTACTACTAATATTGAAGGGCAAGTATGTAGGCATGGAAGATATGCCTATAATCAGCAAATCTATGAGTACAAAACCCTTTCTTGCGATCATGATCCTAGTGTGGACGTGGGATGGACTCTCAATGGTAGTCAAAGAATAAAACGCTTTGATCCGAGTACACAAAAAGTAGGTATTATTGGATATTATCTAAAATAATTATATTTTTTGTTAATGAGAGACATCGAGATAGCTCTTTCTTGTTTTAATAAACTCTGTGCTCAATCCACAGATTTTATGCTAATTTCAATTTTATGAACGAGTTAATGGTTTTTATGGAAATTAATAAATGAAGATTAAAATTGTCATAGTAATAATTTTTTTACCAATTATTTTCTCGTGTCAATCGACCAACAGTGCTGAATCACATGGCCCAATCAAATCTTATTTGATCGAGCGATGGAAACGAAAAGAGTCCAAGCCGCCAGAGGTCACAGAACTTAAAGAAGAAAAAATCTTAAAGGCTGGCAAGTACACCTTAAAAATTTCAAGCTCTGGTGCTGACAGATATTTTATTTTACATGTGCCTGAAAGCTATGTTCCCACAAAACCCTCAAGCCTGATTATGGCCTTTCACGGCGGTGGGGGAAATATGAATATTCAATACCAAGATCAATATTATCGTCTTGTGTCGGCCTCCGAGAAATTTGGTTTTATTATAGCCTTTCCCAATGGTCATAGCCCGGTTGCATCAGGTAAAGTTGCCACGTGGAATGCGGGAAGATGTTGTGGTGATGCCAGAGATCAAGGTGTTAAGCATGTTGAAATTGTAAAAGATATGGTTTCAAAAATAAAAACATTAGTAAACATTGATTCTTCAAAAGTCTTTGCCATCGGAATGTCCAATGGTGGGATGATGTCTTACAAATTAGCCTGTGATGCCGCTGATGTTTTTAAAGCGATAGCCTCAGTGGCAGGGACTGATGTAACGACAGATTGTAAGCCCTCTCGTCATGTTTCTATTTTGCAAATTCATGCCAAAGATGATGATCACGTGCTTTTTAATGGTGGAATGGGTAAAAATGCTTTTAAAGATAAAAGCAAAATCACTGATTTTACTTCTGTGCCAGCCACCATAGCAAAATGGGCTAAAATCAATTCATGTCAGGGGAATGCCACAAGAATTTTAAATGTGGCTGGTGCCTACTGTGACGTTTATAAAAACTGTCAACAAGGTTCAGAGGTTCAACTTTGTGTGACTGAAACCGGTGGGCACTCTTGGCCTGGTGGAGTTAAACCTAGAACTAATGACGTTGGTACAAAAGCGATTGATGCTAACACTGTCATTTGGAATTTTCTGAGTCGCCAAAAATAAATTTATTTTTGGATTAAAGCGCTTTGTTACAGACTGCAGGGCCGTTCTTATCCACCCATTGACGTAATTTTTTGGCAGATGTGGCTTCACCTATGTTGACTAGCTTATTCTGATCAATGCATGCCGCAACCCACACTGTATTGGTTTTTGTAGGATCATCGATGTTGGTCCCATGAAGTGGGAAAATTAAAGCCAGTAGTTTTTTATTTTTGTCATATCGCCACTCTAGCTGATCTCCAATATAGGGGGCGTAGCCGGGATGATTTCCACGAACTAAATCGACGGATGTGATCTCAAGGTTTTCTTTTTGTAAGACCACCCAACCGCGAAGGTCATAGGTCTTGTATTTGACAGCATAACTATCTTGTCCTTCACAGATTTCTGTACTTCCTAAAAGTGACAGGGTGCCTTTAACAGGTTGGCAGTCATCAGCACGGAGGCTTGTCACGATAGAATAATGGGCGAAAGCGAATTCAAAACTAAAAGTAAACAATAAAACTATGAGCAACCTCATGATCCATCCTTATCATTTTTTCTTTTCATGACAGAGCAATATAAATGCCGAAGAGAACTCGTCCTAGATAAAACAAGTTACATTTGAGAAATCATTCTATAAATCATCCTGAAAATAATTCAGAATTTGCCTAATCTTTGATGATTTGCTGTATCTATATTGGATGAAAAATTTGATCTGTTCTTGTCAATTTTAATCTCCATTCACTTTTGGGATTTCTAACCCAGGGTGGTCAATATGCCCCTTTAACCCAAATATAATTTTGTTTATTTCTTTGATTTCATAAGATGAATTATATGGGCTTTTATCTGTAGGCGATTCTGAAGGAGTAGAGCTAATATTTTAGAGAGAAATTCAGCGTCTTTACAATCTACTTCCATCAAAAAATCGGGCCCATATTTGCATTCTTTGGTTTTTAGCCGATCTGAATCACAAGGGTGTACTAAAATGCTTCATGAATTTTTACATAAGAACGAAGATAAAATTTTAAATCTGACAGAAGAGAAAACTCGGGAGCTGGCAGGGGATCACCTAAGTTCAACTCAACTTAAAATGGGCCTTCCTATTTTTTACAAACAGGTCATAGAAATTATTCGTTCGGCTTCAAGTCCATCCCATCCCCCAAAGAAAGACATAGACGCCATTGCCAAAGCCGCTGACCGAGGTGACGAGCCAGCCATGGCCGAGGCGGCTGGACAGCCCCAAGAAGCAGAGCTTGCAATGTCTGCTGGTGAACATGGCGCTGAACTTTTACGATTAGGCTATTCACTCTCCCATGTGGTTCACGCTTACGGTGCCCTTTGCCAAGCTATTACTGAAGAAGCTGCCAAAAAAAAATATCCCGTGACCGCCACCGAATTTCACGCACTTAACCGATGTTTAGATGTTGCTATTGCAGGAGCCGTAACAGTTTACCAATCTCTTCAAGACGCAAAAAGCCAGGGCCATGATAGTCTGACCTCAATGACTTTTGCTTTAGAGTTAAGAAGCCTACTAACCAGTGTGAATGTGGCCTTTCAAGCCATTAAAAGCGGAAGAGTCGGATTTAGTGGCAGCACAGCTCAAGTGATGGAGCATGGCTTAAAGCGAATCGAAGAAAGGTTAGAGCGATTTTTAATAGAAGAGATTGGCACAACAGATTCAATTCTCAAAAATTGACCTGACTCAACTTGCATAAAATACCAAGAGAGATCCTACATCATCAAAAAAACGGAAAAAGATACGCTATGTTCAAACGATGACCAGTAAAACCTCAAGAATAGTGTGATTTATTCGTCTGGGTTTTCTACAATCGCTAATTCACCCCATTAAAAAACCAATAAACAAACCGCCCACATCACTTTTGTGGGCTTTTTTTGCACCGAGCAAAAACCAACCCCCAAATAATCCACCACATTTCACCCCATCTATTTTCGTCAACGCATTTTCTAATGCCATTTCCCACGCCGATCCATCCACCCCAATCAACTTCACCCTCCAAATAACTTCCCCTTAACACTTTCACTCAATCCCCCCCAATAAACACCCCAATATCTTGATCCTATAAAACTCTCATTTATCCCCCAAATAAATAACTCTTCCCCAATCTCCGCCCTACCTCACTGTATTTACTCTATAATTCCATCCCCCCATCTCCATTCTCTTTTCTCCCATCTCGCTCTC
>CAYMBT010000161.1:0-6603 GCA_964388755.1 uncultured Pseudobdellovibrionaceae bacterium
TTTATTAACATCTTCTTTTGACATTTCTTTATCGTTAAACTGATTGGGCTGTTTGGGCTTATTGTCAAACTCTTGAGGTTCTTTTTCTTGCTCTTGATCCTCATCACTTTTTTCATCTTGATTTTCTTTCTTATCACCGCTTCCGCCGCCACCTTGATTGGATTTAAAAAGCAGTTCGATGTTGGTTTTAACTTCTTTGGAATCCGGATAATAAAGAAGAGCTTTTTGATAATTTTGAAGGGCTAAATCCAGCTCTTTCTGACCGGAATAAAGAATACCTAAGTTGTAATGAACTGAAAAAAGCAATTGAAGCGGGAGTTCGGGCGCTTTTAAAATTTCTTGATACATCTTTATGGCTTTTTCTGGATCTTCGACATTGATGAAGGATGATCCCAAATTAAACTGCAAAACAGGATTGAACGGATAATCGGTCACAAGGCTTGAAAACTCTTCGTGGGATTCAACCAATTTTTTTTGCATCACATAGTCAACAGCTCGGTTATTGCGCCAGATCTCGTCAAGACTGGGATCTTTGGCTGCGAAGCTATTGAGAACTAAAAAAGAGAGTAAAGTACTAATCATTACGAACAAAACGTCCCTTCCAAGTAGAAATGATTTTTTTTCGTGTGCCGATAAAAAGTTCGATTAAGCCAAAAATAAAAGCGAGAAACAGGGGGATCTGAAATTTTTCATCAAAGCTTTCTGAGGTCATACTATCAAATTCTGCTTTTTCTAATTTATCAAGATCCTCTTTAAGCCGTTTCATTTGTGAACCACCAAAGGTCACATGATAAAAACTCCCTTTACCAGCTTTAGAAATCTGACGAAGAGAATCGTCATTCACTTTTGTAATGACGTCTTGGCCTTCTTTATTTCTAAGGTAGGATTTTAAAAGACCGCGGGAATCACGCACGGGGATTTTACCCCCTTGGGCCGATCCAAAGGCCATGGTGAAAACTCGAATACCCTCTTCGGCCAATTCTTGGGCGGCCTTCAGTGCACCCTCTTCGTGATCTTCTCCGTCAGAGATCAGTATCACAACTCGGGTCATCTTTTGCAGAGGACCAACCTCTTCGCCACCACGTTTAAAGGCCTCTTTTGATTCTAAAAGAGCTTTTGCAAGTTCAGTCCCTTGAGTCTCCACACTATTGGGGGAGAGAGTCTCTAAAAACATTTTTAACGCTGATTTATCGGTCGTCATGGGTGAAAGAAGAACGGCAGAACCGGCAAAAGCTAAAAGCCCCACCTTGTCCCCACCAAGAATATTAAGAAGATGGGAGACTTCTTTTTTGGCGTGTTCAATTCTTGATGGCTTAACATCTTCAGACAGCATACTGCGTGAAACATCAATAGCCACCATCAGCTCTACCCCACGACTTGTAATCTGCCTTTGGCCTTTGCCACTTTGGGGGCGAGCTAACGCAACAATCATGAGTGTTAAAGCTGAGAGAGCCAAAAATAATTTAAGATGTTTTTTTGTTTTTGAAAAGCGGGCTGTAAAAAAAGGAAACATCTTTGACCCAAAAGCTTTTTTAAACTTTTTTTCGGTCATTTTATCGAGAACAAAATAAATAGCAGCCAGTACTACAACAATTAATAATAGATTAAATACTGCGGGTTCAGCAAAACGAAACATTATAAGCCCCTCCGCAAAATACCGACCTGTAAAAAGAGGCCAAGGCCATAAAAAATAATGGCCCACTTTAAGTAGAATTGAAACATCTCGGTGTAATTGGTGTAACGACTTTCTTCGATTTTTGTTTTTTCTAAATTATTGATCTCAGCAAACACTTCGCCCAGTGTGCCAGAATCATTGGCGCGATAAAACTTCCCACCGGTTTCACCGGCCAGTCTGTTGAGTAGCTCTTCATTAACAGTACTGTGGATCGGTTGATAACGTTTAATCTTTCGACCAAACATATCGGTTGAATAAATCGGAAGCTGGGCTTGACCATCTTTACCCACTCCCACTGTATAAATTCGAATGCCGTAACCTTTAGCGATTTTTAAAGCCGTTTCTGGATCGATTAGACCGGTATTATTTTCTCCGTCAGTTAAAAGAATCACTACGCGACTGCGGGCTGTTGATTCGTTGAGCCGTGATACAGCATTGGCCAATCCCACACCAATAGCCGTTCCCATTTTAATGTTGGTCGAAGTTTCAAGCTCCATTAAATTTTGTTTTAAAAGTTTGTAATCTAAAGTCAGCGGAACGCGGGTGTAGGATTCACCAGAGAAAACTACCATGCCCATTCGATCTGAAACTCGTTGATCGATAAAACCACTGATGATCAGCTTTACAGCCTCAAGCCGATTATCAGGCTTCATATCTTCAATCAGCATCGAGTGAGAGATATCGATTGAAAGCATTATGTCGATACCCTCGACGTTACGATTGACTTTTTCGTCGGTCATTTGGGGGCGAGCCAAAGCGATAAGAGCAAAAATGAGACCTAAATATTTAAAAAAATCAGGAAGATGTTTGAGCCGAACACGAAGGCCGGCCGAAACTTTTTGAGCAATCAGTGCTGTGCTTAACGGAATGGCGGCGTCTCTTTTTTTTCTTTGATAAAGATGGGTGACACCTGCCACGATCAAAAAAATTATAAAAGAGAGAACCCACCAAGACTGCCAAATCATTTTTGCGCCCTTCTGACTTTCCAAACCACCTGGGTGATTTTTTGCGCCATCTGAGTGAGCTGCTTACAATCATGAACTTGTATTTTATCCTGGTCGCCTTGAGCACGATGGATCTCTGCTAAAAACTTTTTCATTTCTGGGCCGTAGTTTTTAAAATACTTTTTGTCTTGCTTTGAAATGGTTTTTATTAGCAATCGATCGTTCCAGTCGAGGGCCGGGACAATGAATTCTCTGAGCATATACATGCGAAAGATCTGCTCGAGGTTCACAAGATACTTTTCTTTTTGCTCTTTCGACCAACCACCCTTTTTATCAAAAACATACTCTCTAGAGAGAAGTCGAATGTCTTTATTAAATTGATTAAAGGCTCCAAGAGCAGTGTTGTGTTCTTTAAGAGCCTCAAGAACTTTTCTCATTTGTGACCTTCTACGCAAACGGAAAAGTGCAAAAAAGACGGTCAACAAAACAACTATTAAAATGGATATCCAGGTCCAAGCTGGGTAAGACATCTTAAGAGCAGCGATGGGGCCAAATGGTTTTGCGTCTGGCTTTTCGATCACAGATTTGACCGGTAATATGATCGGCTCTATTTTAAAAAGCTCTTTACCTTGATCGGTCAGTATTACTTTTTCAAGATTATGTTTTCCGGCATTGTAAGAAGTCACTGTGAGTTCAAGTTGATTATCACTTTGTTTATTCACAGATAAAATTTTAAGTTCGTACTCGGCCTTGGGTGGATGCTTAAATTGCAATTCGCTGGATTCAAGGGCCACAGTGGGCCCTTCGCAATGAAAATCGATAAGCTCGCCCACTGTCCATTCTGGCTCTTTGGGTGTGTTTTGAATTTTGCAAGACCATAGAGGAAGATCGGCTTGAGTATCCATTGTTTCAACGGGTGGGTCACTTGGCAGAGGAGCCATTTTTTTTTCTTTTTGAGCCTTTGCCACTCTTAACCCTTCTTCTTTTTAAAATATTGAGCCAGAGGTTGCACAAAGTCTTCGCCATTTTTAACTTCAATAAGGTCCACCCGTGATTTTTTAAGCTCACTGGCCACTTGATTTTTATAATCCATAAATTGCGAACGATAATATTTTTTAAAAAGGGTCGATGAAGTATCGATTGTAATAATCTCTCCACTTTCTGGATCAATGCAATCCACAAGACCCAAGGACGGCAATTCAAGTTCGATGGGATCAGAGATATGGACCGCCACAGTTTCATGACGACGGGAAAGTCTTTTAAGCGAAGTGGCAAAGGGGTTAGGGTCCATAAAGTCGCTAAAAATAAAAACTGTGCCGCGTTTTTTAAGAACACCCGACAGATACTCAACAACGGCCGAGATATTAGTCATCTTTGATTTAGGTTGATGATAATAAAGATCCCGCAAAATTCTTTGAATATGTCCCCGACCTTTTTTAGGTGGCACATAATGTTCAATTTGATCCGAGAAAAGAAGCAAACCCACATTATCATTGTTTTTTGCAGCACTAAATCCAAGAAGGGCCGATAAATGGGTTAAGACTTCGCCCTTAAAATAATTTTCAGAGCCAAAGTTAACAGACCCGCTGATATCAACCGCTAAAATAAGAGTGAGTTCTCTTTCTTCTTCATATTTTTTGATGAATGGTTTTCCGGTTCTCGCCGTGAGGGACCATGAAATGGACCGAATATCATCGCCCGCCACATACTCTCTAAAATCGGCAAAGGTCATCCCTTGGCCTTTAAAGGCAGAGTGGTATTGGCCAGCAAAAGTGGAGTTCACCAATTTCTTTGTGTTGACCTCAAGAAGCTTAATTTGTTTTAAAACTTCAGCAGGTATGGACAAAACTAGGGTACCTCGATCTCGTTCAATAAATCTTTTATAACCATCTCGCTGGCCACTTGTTCGGCTTCAGCTTCAAAGGTCAAAATCAAGCGATGTCTTAAAACATTATAAGCAACGGCTTTTACGTCTTCGGCTGTCACATAGCCACGACCGCGAATAAATGCGTGGGCTTTCGAGGCGCGCATGAGACTAATGGTGGCACGCGGTGATCCGCCCACTTGGATCATGTTATTGAGTTGTCCCAAACCATAATCAGCCGGGTTACGAGTGGCCATCACGATATCAACGATATAAGTTTTGATATTATCATCGACATAAATTTTATCGGTCATCTCGCGAGCACGCAGAAGATTTTCTTGGCTGATCACAGAGTTCACTTTGGGTGTGTTATCAGTCGCCATACGATTCATAATCTCAAGCTCTTCGCCTTTGTTGGGATAGCCCACAACAATTTTAAACATAAATCGATCCATCTGAGCTTCAGGCAAGGGGTAAGTCCCCTCTTGCTCCAGCGGATTTTGGGTGGCGAGAACAAGAAAAGGTTTTTCGAGGATATATGTGGTGTCACCAATAGTGACTTGTTTTTCGGCCATGGCTTCAAGCAAAGCACTTTGAACTTTGGCCGGGGCCCGGTTGATCTCATCAGCGAGAAGAATGTTAGTAAAAATTGGTCCTTTTTTAGGGGTAAAGTCACCCGACTTAGGATTAAAGATCATGGTACCAATCAGATCGGATGGTAATAGATCCGGTGTAAATTGCACACGTTGAAAATGCAGAGATATGGCTTGGGACACAGAAGAAATGGTCAGAGTTTTAGCAAGACCTGGCACACCTTCAAGAAGCACATGGCCACCTGTCAGTAGTCCCATCACGATGCCTTCCACCATTTCTTTTTGACCGACCACCATTTTGGCCACTTCGGTCAGCATTCGCTCGACAAAAGCACTTTCTTGTTTAACAGCCGCATTGAGTGCCATTACATCAACATCCACATTGACCCCCTAAAAAAAATCAGACTGACCTAAAAAGCTTATAATCGTAGGATGTTTTAAAATGAATGCTCGATTAATGAGCATAGATTTTAAAGCCCTCCCATCCGTTTTTTGCCTTTTCATTTTAAAGCCTTATCTTTTGGAAAATTTGATCTTACTTATTCTTCTTTCTAGCTGTGTGTTAATCAATCAATTTAGCTGTTTGCGCCCTGCAAAAGCTCTCTAGCGACAGCCCATTGACAGAGTCAATCATACAAAACTAAAGTTTCGTGCACAGAGCTTAGGCTAAGATCCTTTTTAAGAATTTAGCACAGTCTAGGTCCAAGAGCTTTGTAAGCAAACTGACTGGCACTCTTCATTGACTCTTTTGACTCAACACCTGGGACAAAAGTATTTATATAAGTAGTGGGCCCACTTAAAGGAGATATTCCCATGAACCAACAACTCGAAGCTAACTTTTCGACTCTGATTTTATCTGTGGCTTCTTCGGCGGCAATGAGTCTGGGTCTAGCCCCAGATCCGGCCACTGGTAAAACCATTGTGGATAAAAAAATGGCGCAGTTTAATATTGATCTTCTTGAGGTCCTTAAAGAAAAAACAAACAACAACCGCACTGCTGAAGAGGACAAACTCATCCATCAATTACTGACGGATCTTAAAATGAAGTTTGTAAGCCTATGAAGAAATTTTTAATATTAATTTTAAATCTGATTTGTATTTTTACTTTTGGAACTGCTCTTGGCGCCCCCATGGATAAAGCGAAGCTCAGCTCACCCCTACCCGCTAATCTTTGGATCGAGATGTCGCGTATCAGTCAACCCGGAGTTGTTGGTATTTTTGTGGATATTAATCTTAAAACCCAAAGGGGTGTGAGACGGGATCCTCTTTTTGATTTTTTAGAAGAGTTTTTTGGTCAAGGTAATCCTTTTGAAAATCCACTTTCAGAACGTGATGATTCAACACCCATTGGTACTGGATTTATCATTGATAAAAGTGGATTAATCATCACCAACTATCACGTGATCAATGCCGTAGATAATCCAAGATTAAAAACGAGTTTACGTGTTCAGATCAACGGCGAGAGCCAACTTCATAGTGTTAAAGTCATCGGTGGTGACGCCCGAGGTGACATTGCACTTTTACAAC
>CAYMBT010000162.1:0-6599 GCA_964388755.1 uncultured Pseudobdellovibrionaceae bacterium
CTCTAGGACTTCATCTTTTCAACCACACGGGTTGTTGAGCGGCCTTCTAGGAACTTGAGCGACTTCACTTGTCCACCGCGAGATAAAACAAAATCGCTTCCGACGATTTGATCCACGGGCCAGTCGCCGCCTTTGACTAAAACATCTGGCTTAATTTGTTTGATGACCTCAAGGGGGGTGTCTTCATTAAAAAGGATGGTGAAATCCACTGACTTTAAAGCCGAAAGGATTTTGGCTCGATCGGTTTCGTTTTGCAGGGGGCGTGTAGGGCCTTTTAGCTTTTGCACACTTTGATCGGTGTTTAAGGCCACAATAAGAATATCTCCAAGGCTTTTAGCCTCTTCTAAATATTCGACGTGACCTAAATGAAGGATATCAAAACAGCCATTGGTAAAAACTATTTTTTTTCCCAGGCGTAGAGTCTTTAGATTTTCGACAAGATCACTGACTGACGTGTAAAACATTTAGTACTGGCGGCTGTAAAGTTTAAGACCAGAAAAATAAAAGGCGATGTCTTTACCAAAAGTGATAGAGACCACAGGAATAATAAAAACTCCGGTCAGCACAATCATCAAGGTTCTAAAAATAACTTGAAAGGGATACATGATATGGGCGCGCTCAGTTTCTGAACCCAGTTGCACATCAAAAGCCCAGTCACCTAATGTTGAACCAAAAAGGCCGCGTGAGAGCATGAAGTAAAAAAGAGTCACTCCAAAATAAAGCGCTGAAAGTTCTAGGAAAACTCTTGAGCTTAATTCGCGAGTGGTCATCATAGCAATAATATCAATGCGAGTGATCGCAACAAGAGCCACCACAAAAAGTGAAGCTAATCCGAGAATGATCAGAGCATCGATTGCAGCTGAAGCAAAACTGGCTGAAAGCTCTTTGTACTGTGGCAGTGGTGTGACCATTTGATGATAAAATCTTTTGCTCACTTCTTCTTTAGGGAAGGCCTGAGAAAGACTGTTGTTTAAAGTCACATCAAAGTTTTGTGTGGTGTTTTGCGGTTGAACCGGTGGTTGATAAAACGGTGGCTCTTCTGCGATTTCACGCACCGGAAGGATTGGAGCACGCATTTTAAGATCGCGATTTTTATCTTCGCTAAAATGAACTGAAGGTGGCAAAGAATCTAACATTTTTTTAAGCGAGCGGCTGACCGGGGTCGGATTTGAAACTTCAAAATCCTGTTCGGGAACGTTAAACTCTATTGGAGTGTCTAACTTTAATTTTTTTTGAGGTGCAGGCTTTGCGACTTTAAGTTCTTCGTCCTCTAATATTGAAAGAGAGAATGCAGACTTCTTCGGACGGCTCTCCGTTGTTTTATCAAAGCCTAATCCTTTAGTAATCGGGCGAAACTCAAACTCATCCCTGTCCATTGCCTTGCTCCTTTAATCAAATTGCCCTAGGCCATACTTTAAAATGCTAATGAGTGTCACGCAAGCCGTTTCGACCCTCAACACCTGATCTCCAAGACTTACGGGTAAAAGCTTGTAATCTTTAAATAATTTAAGATCTTCGGCCGAAAAACCACCCTCACTCCCGACGAAGAGCCAGACCTCTTTAAGGTCTTGGGGCCTTGATTCTAAGCTTTCTTTAAAATTTTTGAGGCCCTCGCCCTCGTAGGCAAGGATTCCGCTGACCTGTTTTCGAGATGAATACTCCGACAATAAGACACTCAAGGGTCTGATTTCGGTTAAATTCAACCAATGACCTCGGCCGGTTTGTTGGGTGGCCCCTTGGATGATTTTTTGCCAGCGGGACCATTTAGAATTGAGTTCTTTTTGTGAGGCTTTTGCAAAACTAAAATCCGAGTGAAATAGGTGAATACTATGAACCCCTAACTCAACAGACTTTTCTAAAACTTTTTCTAAAGTAGCAAACTTAGGTAAAGACAAAGCCAAGTGAATCGTGGGCTCTTTAAGGGGTGTTAACTCTCGGACTTCTAAAACTTCTGCTATTGCTGATTTCTTTTTTACGTCTTTGATTTCAACCCAGTGGGCTTTACCATGAGCTAAGATTTCAAATCGGTCGCCAAGACCTTGTCTGCAAACAACACAAACGTGATGAAAGATATCACCCTCTAGAAGAACATGATTTCCAGAAAATTGGCTCTCTGGAACCCAGTAACGCCTCATTGGCGAGCCTCAAATAAAAATCCAACCCACTCACCTTTTTGGACACGTTCTAGGATTTTTATGTCCCAGCCCGACATCATTTGTTCTAAAAATTCTTTTTCTCTCTCTAGAAGAATGCCAGTAAAAATAAAGTGCGAGCTTTTCATTTTTTTAAATTCATCTTTAAGATCAATCAAAACACCATCAATGATGTTGGCCACTGTGACCTGAACTTGGTTTTTTAAAGCTTCGCTCCAGTTTTCTTGCCAGGTAAAATCGGCTTTAAAATGGCTGGATGAAGAGTTTAAGTCAGTCGTCTTGGGTTGAGAATCATTAAGATTGAGAGACTGATTTTTTTCGAGATTCTCAAAGAAGACTCGCTTTGACTCGGGATCATTATCATAAGCATAAACTTTTTCGACACCCATGGCTTGGGCTAAAAAAGCCAGAAGGCCAGAGCCAGTGCCTACATCAAGAACTGTTTTAAAAGTTTTCGTTTGAAAGAGATTAAACATCAGAAGTGATGCAATTTGAGTGGTTTCGTGGGTTCCGGTTCCAAAGGCCATGCCAGGTTCTATGGCGATGACTTTTTTATCAGTGCGATCAAAGCTTTGCATTTCCCAATCCGGAACGATCCAGTAGCCAGGGATGACTTCAAAGGGTTTCCAACTTTTTTTCCATTCAGAGAGCCAGTCTTCGATGGGATGTTCGTTGACACTAAACTTGAGATCAGAATACTTATTGATGAGCGATGAAATTTCTTCTGTGTTGGGTCTGGTTTCAAAAAAAGCAGTCAGTGCAATGAAGTCAGAAGAAATAATTTCGGGCTGATAACGACGATCCAATTGTTTAAACTTTAAATTTTCCATCACACCACTTGCGGCCATTTCAAAAAGATCAAAGGTCAATTGATCTTCTAGGCTTAAGGGGATTTGGCTGATTTCTAGTGTGAAATAAGAGGGTGAATCCATAAAAGGATTCATCATTGACTACCGGGGGTTTGTCAACAATGTATCAATTTTTTTTAAGCTCTCTTGATTTTCTGGGTTGTTAAGGCTTGCGGGCATTCTATCCATCAGTGGTTGTTGATCCATTGGTTCAGGGGCCGCCGGCTGTTGATTTTCTGTGGGCTTTCGGTAATCGGCAAAGACACTTGAAGGGGCTTCGCGGTAGCTGACTTTCGCTCGCATAGAATCTAAATCCAAACGATCACCAATCATGATTGCATCATAGGAAAGCATGGGGCGCGCCTCTCTGCGATCAATCTCTACCAATCGACCGATACTTTTTTCAGAATCCGCTTGAATGATTTCGATGTCTGCGACTTTAACTTTAAAATCTCCAACAGATGAATGATCAAAAGGATCATGAACAGGTAAACGTCTATGAACAGAAATAATCACTCCTTCACTGAGACCCAGCTTTGTACCGCCCCTAATAAAGTAATCAGCGTAAACTCTTTCCATATCGTGAAGTTTGACTTTCTTTCTGACCTCAATCACAACCGCCTCGTCAGGGCGTGCCCAACAGACCGAAGTCAAAAGTACGAATACTACTGTGATTAGACTGAATTTAAACATAAAACTCCTTCATCAAGGACTTAGGGCAATCCACTGTCTTACAAGTTAATTCGGTTCATTTTGAGATCATCAGGAGTCTAGAATGGGTATTTTTTTCCCGGGGGCTTAGGTCGAGATCTAGCCTGGGCTTAGAGCGTTGTGGGCATAAGGTGCGCCCTGCCATTTAATTAACCCATAGATCTTGGTGAGGGTCGGCAAAAACAACCTGTTTTTATAGCTCTGAACTCAATTCAAATAGTTTAATCTCTAGGGTCTCAGACTGAGACGAAGGTCTAAAGTAAAGTCTTAAAAATCCGAAGAAGTATTATGCGTTTATTGAAGGCTATTCATTGGATCTTTTTAAGCTTGGTCCTCGCCAATTGTTCGATCGACGTCTCTATTGATGACATCACAGGTAACGACTTTTTAAAATCCACAATACTTGCCACTTCTCGCGGTGTGGGTGACGGTCAAACCTCAGCCACCATCGTTGTATTACTTAAAAACTCTACGGGTAAAGTGGTTGCTGATCATAAACCATCATTTGTGTTTATCGATAATACCGGAGCCTCTTACGAGGGCAACGGGGTGACTTACTCGGACTGTGCTGTATCTAATAGCCAGGGTTTATCGACATGCGTGATTCGTTCAATCACCATTGGGCCCAGAAAGATTTTATTTAATAATATTATTATTGAACTGGTCGGAACGGTTTACTTTGATCCCCCCAGCCGAAAAGGGACCTTTTTACAAGTGGTCAGTTCGGCTCAAGTCAATCAGGTGGTCAATGGATACTTAGTGAATTCGATCACCGGTGTCCCGATGCCAAAAATGATCGAAGTGGTCGACGACTATACAGTGCTTAGTAATACTACAGCCGGCATTACTCCTATCGAGTAAATCTTCATTTTATAATCTTCATTTATATATTTTTATCCAAGATATCCCTTGTCTTCATTAATATCTTTTTGTCCAAGATCTCTTGTCTTTATTTCATGACATGTTGTTACTAGCCAATCCGCATAAGAAAACAAAAAATAAAGACTATGTGGCTATTTATCTCTTTATTGTTTGTTTTATCCCCCGTTTATTCTGTTGATTTTGGTTTTCGCTTTAAAGATGGATTTTGCCAAAAAAATTCTAGACCTGGCTTTAATCCTAACGAGATGAGTGAGTGCGGAATGCTTACAAGCTCTCGCCTGATCAATCAAAAGTTTAAAGATCTCAATCTTAAAGGGGCTAACTTAAGCTCGTCTTATATCTATATGAGCACCTTTGATGGCGGAAACAGTTCAAATCTTGCACTTAAAAGAGCCGTGGTTTTGCAATCTGAATTTAAGGATATAAATTTTGATAGTATTGACTTAAGGGGTTCCCAGATCAAAGGATCTAAATTCAAAGACAGCTCTCTTAAAAACACGATGGCCTCTGGAGCCAGAGTCAGTAAGACGCAATTTAGAAATGTTAATTTTGAAGCTTCTGATTTTTGGGGGG
Source organism: uncultured Pseudobdellovibrionaceae bacterium (assembly GCA_964388755.1). GTDB lineage: Bacteria > Bdellovibrionota > Bdellovibrionia > Bdellovibrionales > JAGQZY01 > JAGQZY01. The sequence goes on from CAYMBT010000162.1 coordinate 5,168, forward strand.
CTCAGCTTCACGAAGTGGATTTTATTGAATGTGATCTCACTGGCGCTGATTTAAGAAACACTTCTTTGCTGTTTAACCAATGGCGTGGAAGTCGATTTAATTCGATGACTCGACTACCGTTTTCAAAAGAAGTGGCTTTAGAAAAAGAGATGAACTATGTCGACTAATTGGCTCAATCAACAAATCTCTCTTATTGAAAAGTCTTTCAGCTTAAAAATTTACGGCTTCTTTTTAAGCCTCACCCATGTCTGGACATTTCTTTACTGGCAAAACGGAAACTTTTTTTTAAATGCTCAAGGCTCCAGAAATAGTGAACCCCTGTGCTTTCCGTTTTTTAAGGATTGTGATCTTTTTAGAGCTCTTATCCCTGATCAAGGCTGGGTGGTTATACTTTGGCTTTATGCCTTAATAGCCATTCTGACCAGTTTCTTTTTTCTTAAAGATCGTTTAAGACGTTGGGGGTTTTATGGCCTCATATTTCTGACTTTTTTTAAATTCGCTTTGCACATGAGCAATTATAACTTCATGGGTAATTACCATTACATGATTTATATTTTGTCTGTCATTTATCTGTTTTTACCCGACAAAAAAAAATTGATCATCTATGCATTAGTCAGTTTTTATTTTGCAGCCGGCCTACTTAAAGTTAATCCTGATTGGCTGTCTGGGGCGGCCATGATTGCTACCCCATGGCTGAATGGTCAGATTTTAATTCTTTCTTTATTTTATGTGATTTTCTTAGAGCTCTTTTTTATTTTTGGTTTGTTTTTCTCAAACCTTTGGGTTCGACTGTTTGTTCTTTTACAGCTTCTTGCCTTTCATGCCTTCTCTTGGCATATCGTGGGCTTCTTTTATCCTATGGTTATGTTTTCGGCCCTCAGTTTTATAGTTCTCCAAGAGTATGAGTTTTATAATGGCAAAGATTCATTTCAAAGTTTTTTTAAACCTTTTTTTAAGGGTCAAGAATCACGCTCTGTGTATTCTTTTTTAATTATCTTTTGGTTTTTACAACTTTTGCCTTTTTTACTCAGTCATGATCCAGCACTCACTGGCGCCCCACGTTTAAGCTCTTTAAATATGTTTGATGCAAAAACAGAATGTCATTTACTGATGATTGCACACAAAGAAAAATCTTCGGTGCATCTTGAGCCTCCCATTAAAAATTTAGGGGTACGAATGGGCTGTGACCCCATAGTATTTTTAAACCAAGCCCATCAATTGTGCCGTAAAAATAAAGAAAGTTCTGAATTTAATTCACTGAGTCTTCATCTGTTTAGTAAAAGAGTCACTCAAACCGATTTCCAAAAAATTCTTTCTGTCAAAAATGTTTGTGATCTTAAAAATCCCCTTTGGGCTGAACTTAGTGGAAGTGTTGATTTATGAAAATCATTTTAACTATAGTATTATTCATAGTTTTAAGTTTTTTAGCTTA
>CAYMBT010000163.1:0-3380 GCA_964388755.1 uncultured Pseudobdellovibrionaceae bacterium
CAAACTTGATTTGAATGGGGGGGGGGGGATTGAGTTGGTTTTGAAACTTGATTTGATAGTGGGGAAGGGTGTTTGAGTTGGGTTTGAAACTTGATGGGATGGGGGTTGGGTTTTGATGCGGTGCTTGTGTTTTAGGATTAAAGAAATAAATGTGATGTGAAGGCTTTTAGGTCAATGGGTTATTAAATTGACTGTAGGGGGGGTAAAAATATAGAGGGTAGAGGAGATCTTATAAGCAATTATGCTTTATGGAGGGGGATTTGTGAGATTATTGAGTGTAGTTATTTTGTTGGTGATGGGGCAGGTTGGGTTTGCGCAGCATGATGGGTTGGCGGAGATTAATGCTGTTTATGGTATTCAGAGAGGGGCGCAAAAAATTGCCAATCGGTTGAAAGATGGCCTTATCTTACAAAAACTGAGGTTCAGAAAATCGAAGCCTCTTTAAAAGATATTCGGAATGTTTTGAATGGGGTTGAAAATGTTGAGAGCACGACGAATGTGGTTTGCGGGCTTTTAGGGCTTGGTAGTTATGGAAACTTTAATTATCGTTATCGAATTACGGTGGGTAATGAGATTGTTAAGGCTACAGATTCTTTTGAGACAGCGATTCAGTCGATCAATGAATTTAAAGCGGCTGGACTTTGCACAACAAAAACAAATCCAGCATTCTCTTGCACATTGCACGGCCTAGGGGCTTACGGAAATTTTAATTATCGCTACCGTGTGGCCATCAACCAAAAATTCGTGTACGCTAGTGACAATCAAAATCAAGCTTTGCAAACAATTAAACAGTTAAAAAACGCTGGTCTTTGTATTTAAATGATTTCAGAACTATTGGCGATCTGACTTAAACTTCGGGGTTGAGTTAAATCGTCAGTAGATCTTTGCTTATTCAAGCCATTCTGAGATCTTCCTAAAAGAAATCCAAAAAGAAGGACAAAGGGGAATCCGTAAATGCATCCTACACCTGCGAAGAGCAGAGAGTAGGTCAGAAAGTTGTTGAGACTGTCTAAATAACTTTCATTGTTTAAGTGTCCTAAGAAGGGTGAAAAGACTAAGTTGGTGATAGAGATGACGGTCGGGATGAAAAACGAAGTCAAAAAACTAACCATGAACGCCGATAAAAGACTCACTCCAACAGCTGTGCCATTTTTACTTTTGTAATGGATAATAGGCCCCATCAGCCATGCCACTAGGACCGTCGTGAATAAAAATGACGGTAGTGACATCAGAGTGAGTGTACTTACGACCTTCAAAAATCCATAAAAACCGACTTCAGATGATGAATGAAAGAATATCATGGCCATAGTCAGAACAGTGGCTAGATAACCCATGCCCGCATATTTGTAGATAGCGCGATTTGGACTTTTTGAAATCAAATTGATTAGATTCATAAATTCTCCAAGTAAAATTGTTGTTTATGGGGTGGACAATCTTTGGAGCCTGACTTAGGATTATAAGTAAACGTGTTTACTAAAAAGGTCAAGATTTATAATGATTCAAAAAACTTCAATCATTTCAAGGGGAAGGCCTAAGGGGATCACCGAAGGCGGTGCGGAAATGCGCCAACACCTTTACTTTGTTGCCATTGAGCTGATTAATGATGTTGGCTATGAAAAAGCGACACTTCGTAAAATGGCAACTCTTGCAGGAGTAAGCCCAGGGCTTTTTTATAAATACTTTCCCAGCAAAGAAGCCTTGGTCTTTGAACTCCATGAGACTCTCACTTCAGATTTTGAACACAAGGCGCAATATCTCAAAGATAGGAAATGGGCTGATCGTACCTTTGAAGTTTTAAAGTTGAGTTTAGAGTCACTAAAGCCCCATCGTGAAACGTTAGTTTCATTTCGCGGTGTTCTTGTTGGATCGAGGGATAAAAATGTTTTCTCGGGATTTTCAAAGTTTTCTCAACAAAGGGTGCAAGCTGTTTTTGAACGGGCCATCACTGAATCAACCAATCCAATAGCTAAAGATCTTATTCTTCCCTTAGCCCGACTAGGCTATCTAATTCATATGGCGATTCTTTTATTTTGGCTCTTTGATCAAAGCGAAAAACAAAAGTCGACAGATACGCTTATTGATTTAATGGGTCGGTGGGCATCGCGAGCCCAATTTGTACTTAAATTACCAGGTGCAAAAAAATTAGTTATCCAATTGGATCAGATCATCGACCAGGCACTTTTTCCATCTTAGGTGAATCCTGGCCAATTGTGCATAAACGAGAGCATTAATAAAAATGCTCTTTTAGCCTAACAATTTTAAGGCTAGGTTTTGCATGTTGTTGGCTTGGCCAAGGACCGAGACTCCGGCTTGCAACAAGATATTGTGTTTAGCCAGTTCAGCTGTTTCTTCGGCCACGTCGGTGTCACGAATTCGGCTGTTGGCGGCCGAGAGGTTTTCGTGGGAAACGTTAAGATTATTAACAGTTGCGACTAAACGGTTTTGTAAGGCACCGAAGTTGGCTCGCATTGAATTGACCTTAAGAATAGCTTCATCAATGTTGGCAAGGGTCGTTTGAGCACCGATTTTTGAACTCACGGATTCTCCCATCATACCAAGGCTGCCAAGGCTAGCGTTTGAAGCTGTGGTGTCAAAAGAGATTCTGTCATTAAAAGGATCATTATGAACACCCACTTGGATTTCTAAAATTCCACCGGTTCCATTAAGCAGGTGAGTGCTGTTGTACTGAGTGACTTCAGACACCCTTTGGATTTCGTTTTTAAGTTGTTGAAATTCAGCGTCTGTAAAAACTCTTTCGCCATCGCCGATGGTGTCAGAAGCCGCTTGAATGGCCAGCTCTCGCATACGAATGAGCATGTTTCCAACTTCAGAGAGTCCGCCCTCGGCCACTTGAACCATTGAGACTCCATCATTGGCATTACGATTGGCTTGTTTAAGTCCACGAAGTTGTGCCCGTAAATTTTCTGAGATGGCTAAACCAGCGGCATCGTCTGCGGCTCGATTGATTCTATAACCTGAGCTCAGTTTTTCTAGAGAGCGCATCATGTTTTGATTGGTGTTAAAGAGCTGACGTTGACCATTGATGGAGGGTAGGTTGGTAGCAATTCTTAACGACATCGAGTTTTCTCCCGTGCTTTAAGTCGATCATCCGTGAAACTCAAAAAAGCTAAAAATAAATTCTGATCTTTTTCATTCTGAGAAAGATTTTTAATTCGTCGAAGTTTTAATCGGGTTTTGTTTTGTTTTGATAGAGTCTAGTTTTTCAATACTGGATAAAAGGTCGGGAGGTAGCGATTTATAAAAATATTTTTAAAAAGTGAATTAATAAATTTCAGAATTGAGCTAACGCACTTTTGTTTAAATAAATAATTGTAAAAGCAAGTATTGACTTGATTCGAAAATTAAAGTTAGTTTTAATT
>CAYMBT010000163.1:3480-6572 GCA_964388755.1 uncultured Pseudobdellovibrionaceae bacterium
CTGTATTCTGTATTCTGTATTCTGTATTCTGTATTCTGTATTCTGTATTCTGTATTCTGTATCAAAACAAAAATTCTCATCCAAAACGTAAGCTCACCTAAAACAAGGGCCAAAGAAAATTTTGGCCCCTGACGAGCAGGTGTCCCATCGCTTTTTTAAGAGCAATGGGGATATGAGATCAGTAACCGGCTTTCAAGCAGGGGGGAAGGATGTGATCCTCCCTAACTAGAGACCGTAAACCTTCTGTTATTAAGAGAAGGTGCTGTTCAAGAGTTGGAGTGAAGCTTTCGCTGTCTGATTCGCTTGTGCAAGGACAGAAGTACCAGCTTGCAACAGAATATTTTGTTGCGTTAAGTTTGCTGTTTCTTCAGCCACATCCACATCTCGAATTCGAGAGTTAGCTGCTGCCATGTTCTCCAAAGATATTGCTAAGTTATTAATGGTCGACATCAGTCGGTTTTGCATAGCTCCAAAATCCGCTCGCATGGCTGACACGGCGACAATCGCCTCATCAATCGCTGCTAGTGAGTTTTGTGCTGAAGCTTTATCTGAGACCGCGGTGAGATTCACACCAAGGGCTGCAGAGTTAGCATCCGCTTTTGAAGCATCAAAACTGAGTCGATCAATATTAGGATCGTTACGAGTACCCACTTGAAAATCAAGTATGGCTCCTGTTCCGCTGAGCAGGGGAGTTCCGTTGAACTCTGTACTGTCGGCGATACGATCGATTTCGTCGATCAATTGTTGATATTCAACATCAATGAGTTGTCGTTCTACTGGGCCTATGGTGTCCGAAGCTGACTGGACGCCAAGTTCTCGAAGACGAATCAAGATATTTGAAATCTCTTGCATTCCACCTTCAGCCACTTGCAGCATTGAAACACCATCTTGGGCATTTCTCCACGCAACTTTAAGACCGCGAATTTGTCCGCGTAAGTTCTCAGAGATTGCTAAACCTGCAGCATCGTCACCGGCACGGTTGATACGATAGCCTGAGCTTAACTTCTCTAAGCTTTTATCCATGGCAATCTTTGTTCCGTACAAATTTCTTTGTGCGTTCAAAGACGCTGTGTTTGTATTAATTCGTAGGCCCATGACTTCCTCCTTGAAAGTATTCGGTGCATCAGTATCCGTCGATGCATGGAGTTCTAAAAACTCCTCGGGCATTAAACCTGTCACAAAGCTATTCGGTGTTTCACAATGGGACTTAAGGGGAATGACTCATTTTTTTACACTTTTAGACTTTAATCCTGCAGAAAATCTGATGAAAGGGGTTTATTTTTGAGCTGAACTCTCAGAGCTGGACCTTTTTGTTTTTAAGTCTTTTGGATGAGGATGGGATTGCATCTATATATAATTGGATTTGATTGAATTGTTAAATCAAATGCAGTTATATTTCGATTTCAAAGTGAATGAACTTCAAATTAAAAATTTTTTTCAAATCAGTTTGCCGAAATTAGGTTTCTTCACGGTTCCGGAACAAGATCATTTGAGTTTTTAAAACTTACAGAAAATTTTTTATTTATTAAGCTCGTATTAATTTTTAGCATATTTGTTTTCTAAAAAAAATATGCTAACAAAAAATTTAATATCAGAGGCTCTTGTTAAAAGGCTAGGGTTGCATTTAAAAATATGATCTACCTTAACAATTAAAGAAGACAAGTGATCTGGTGGGGATCGTAGCTTGATAAAAATCCAAAACCAGAGTCATTGATTTTTTGTCCACGAAATGTGGCGTGGTTCATAACGTGGGTTGTAGGGTCAAATCGCAGAGTGGCTGTCATCATACTTGGTTTTTTGATATCGGTGGGGGTGTATTCGGGCTGATGGATTTCGATCACACTTTGTTGACCAAATTCAACGGTCGTGAGTTTGGCAATAGGTTTATGATTTGATTCAAAAGAGGCAAATATAAAGCGAACCGTGAATTCATTATTTTTGACTATATATTCTCCGGGAAGTTCCCCGGCCATGACTTCGCAAGATCCTATCTTTTTTAAATGAAGTATAGAATAGATGATTTGTTCATTAATATTAGTTTCGACAGGTTTAATCTCAGATTCTTTTTTAACCTTAATTTCCTCAAGGCGAGTTTCTTTAAGCTTAAGCTCTTCTTCGAGTTTAAGCTTTTCTTCATCTAATTTTAAGGCCTCTTCGTTTAATGTATTGAGGAGGGCTTCATTTTCGGCCGCTAGATCGTTGAGGTCCTCTGCGACAGCTGATAAATCGGCGTAAGAGGTTGGAAGTGACAAAAAAAGGAAGATCGTCAAAAGAATATTCATACACTCACCTTTAAAATGCATTCAATGCATCTGAAAAACCTACAAAAAGGGTGAGTGCACAGCCTGGGCCACAATTTTTACTAATACTTTATCAATTGTTTTTTTAGGTTTTTGGTCTCAAAGCCACCAAAACAGTCATCCTAATTTTAAAATAAAATTTGGTACAGCCCGTGCAATTCTCGCCCTTAGCGGAAGGTTGGCCGTTTGTTATGCTAAGACATATCTATAAAAAAAATTGGATCAAAACTATTTTGGCGTTCTGTTTGTGGCTGAGCCCTCTTTCGGCTTGGTCACGGCCGGGACCACAAAATTCAATGAGAAGTGGTTTTGATCCCTCTTTAATGGGTGGGGCAACAACGGTTTCAAGGCCCTTTCAAGCCATAATGCCGAATCCATCAGACGAGGCGAGAAGAGCCATCATACAAGAGCTCTTAGGAGCAAACACACCTCTTTTAGCCTGGCCAGCATTTCCAAGAACATGGACACAATTTACTGACTCTACATTTATAGATACAAGTACCAGTCTTGGTTTAAGTGTGAATGCCATTGCCGAAAAATTAGGTCTTGGCCTTTTAAGTACGGTTGCAACAGCTGGAGTAACCTATAAGCCCTATAACTTTTCATATCGCTACACTTTTGATACTACGCTTGTTGTGATGTCTTCTTTGAGATCTTCACGCGCAGGACAAGTGGTTGATGGTGTCGTTCAAGTGGCCCGCGACGAAGAAACTTTAAGAACAATCTTTGACCTTGATCCCCAAATCAACAATAATTTTTAGGACATTTTTGTGAGGCTAGATACATAGTATC
>CAYMBT010000164.1:0-6464 GCA_964388755.1 uncultured Pseudobdellovibrionaceae bacterium
TCTTCGGTCATATTAATTTGCTGTAAAAAAAGCTCATCATTAGCGATAAGACCCGTAATCAAACTTTTTTGGTTACTTTGGGTGATATTTTTTCGCGAGCTCAAATGGTTTTGCACCTGCAAAGCCGTCCTTAAATCAGCGTCTTCTGTTTGATTAATAATGTCTATCCCTAGGGTGAGAGTCGCCATCAAATAATCTTCGCTATAGTTAAGTAGGGGGCCAGAAAAACCAAAACGACCAAATCTCTCTCCGGCCTCAAGCCCCAGTCTTAAATCCGTCCAACGGTTGCTGCGCGCTCGATCCACATCGTACTCTTGGCTACTGAGTTGTTGGTTCACAATTTTTTCGCTCAGGGTTTCTTGATCGGGAGAGTAGTTGGGTTTTAACAAAAACTTTTCTGGAGACTTTAAAGTCGAGTTCATGGGAAGGGGGCTTGATAAAAAAGAGAACATGATTTTTTTATCATTCAAAAGTTTTTGTGCCGCTTGTTCGGCCTGAATCTGTGTATTGATATAATCACTTTTTGATGAAAGCTGATCCATTTTATTGATCAATCGATCTGAATAAAGTTTTTGAGAAATCTTTTGTGCGCTCTGGGCCTCTTTAAGTTGGGTGGATAAAAGATCCACAATCTCTTGTTGAATATAGGTTTCAGCATAAAGTTTAAAAGACTCTTCGCAAGACAGAATCTCGGACTCACGGTACTCTAACTCAGCCACTAAATAATCACTTTCTGCTTTTCGACTTTGGGCCCTTTGGGTTGTCCCAAAAGAGTTTCGAATCAAATCTTGGCTCAGGCGAGCCGAGTAACTTCGGTCTAAAGATGAAAACAGGGGGTTTTGCACTTCCAGGTATTTTTGACCGCTCAAAGTCAGTGAAGTCCCTGTGGGGGCATTTTGGGTGAGAGAGGCGGTGAGATTCTGTGATCGATTGGAAATATCGGGCTGAAGACCAGAGTCAAAATTTCTTTCAAGAAAGCTGATCTCGGGATTGGCTTCTAGGCGTGACGTCCAAAAATCCGTATTCCTGACTCGTCCCAGTTCGGCTTGGGCCAAACGTTGCTTGGCGCTTAAAACAGTACGACTTCTTGTTTGGTACTCAGAGACAAAAGCATTAAATTCTAGGGCGGTTTGGGCATGACTGTTGAGCGAGAAAAAAAAGATCTCAAATAAAATAATAATTGGTAAAAACAAGCTCAACCCCCCAGGTCCCAAGCTTTGGGCCGATATGAACATATGTTAGCCCTCAAATCAAAATTTAGTTGTGTCAAAATTGTCTTTAGGTATCAGGTTTTTAGTCCATCTATTTGAAATCTATTAAGGCTCAAAAGTCCCATGGGCCTAAAATTCAAGAAAATGATTTAAAAAACGGCAAACCCAAAAATCCATTTAAATATAGACAATTGGGGTTGAGTTAGAAAAGAGGCAGATAACTAGTGGGGGTAAAAAGAGAACCAGTGTGTAAGAAAACTTAGCCTTTATGGCGAAAAGTGATTAATCCGTGGGAAGGGTCATATGGAGAAACCCCGACTGTGACCTTATCTCCAACAATGACGCGGATTTTAAAACGCTTCATTTTTCCGCAAAGTCGGGCAGAGACCTCTACTCCATTTTCTAGGGCAATTCGATAGTTACCACCGCCGGTGACATCAGTTACTGTCCCGTCAATTTGGATCAGGTCATCTTTAGACATATTTCTCCTTAGTTTTCGACCATATTACTGATTTCCCTTAAAAAATCAACTTTTAAGCCAAAAAATCAAGCTTCAGATAAAGACACATGGGCTTGCGTTCTTGCCATATTTTAAGGATTATCAGGGTTTATTTTAAGTTGAATTTTTAAGGAGGAGCTTTTGCTTTACGAGGAACTCAAAACCAGAGGTCTATTATACCAACAGACATCCGAGGATTTTCAAAAAGCACTTCTTACCCCAATGACATTTTACTGTGGTTTTGACCCCACATCAGACAGTCTTCATATTGGATCTCTTTTACCACTCATAACCATGCGTCGCTTTCAAAGCTATGGCCATAAACCCCTTGTTTTGTTAGGTGGAGCCACTGGCATGATCGGTGACCCCAGTGGAAAAACCAAAGAAAGAGTTTTATTAAACCGCGAAACCATCGAAGAAAATATTTTAGGTATTTATAAAAATGTCGAGCGCGTTTTATCTTTTGAAGGTGATAATGGGGCTCGACTTGTGAACAACATGGATTGGATTGGTGGCTTTAGTTTTATCGACTTCTTACGTGATGTGGGTAAATACTTTTCTGTCAATGCCATGCTCGCTAAAGACTCGGTTAAAAAAAGAATCGAAAACCCAGAGCTTGGAATCTCTTACGCTGAATTTTCTTATATGTTGATCCAGTCCTATGATTTTTACTACCTCTATAAAAAAATGGGCTGTGCTTTGCAAATGGGAGCCTCTGATCAATGGGGCAATATCACAGCAGGAGTGGACCTCATCCGTCGTATGCAAGGTGATGATCAAGCTAAAGAGAGTGTTTATGGTTTTACCTTTCCGCTCATCACAAAAGCCGATGGCAGTAAATTTGGGAAATCCGAAGGCGGAAACATTTGGCTGAATCCCGCTAAAACAAGTCCCTATCAGTTTTATCAATTTTTTCTTCGTTTAGGTGATGAAGAAGTTATAAAGCTTCTTTATTTTTTTAGTCTTAAACCCATCGACGAGATTCAGTCATTGGTCGAGCGATTTCAAAAAGAGCCCCACAAAAGGGAAGCTCAAATTGAACTGGCTAAAGAATTGACAGTGATGATCCATGGCGAAGAAGAGTTTAGAAAAGCAGAGATGGCGTCTCGTGCCCTTTTTTCGGGTGACCTTAAAAGTCTTGATGAAAAAACATTGATGGATGTCATGAGTGAAGCTCCATCCACTGAACTTAGAAAAGACAGCCTTCAAACCCTGACTCTGGTGGATCTTTTAGTTGAAACCAAACTTTGCTCGTCCAAAGGTGCAGCACGAAAAGACATAAAAGCGGGTGCCATATCTATGAACAATGAAAAAGTGACGGCTGATGATGTTGCTGGAGCTGATATCCCGTTATTTTTTGGTTCAACTTTGATATTGCGAAAAGGTAAGAAAAATTATTTTGTGGTTCGTTTTTTGCCTTAACACTTTTTTAAATGGCCTCAACCACAATATATTTTAAGGATCATTATGAAAAAAATTTCATTCACCTGCATTGGTCACAATGAAGTCGATCACCTTAAAGAACTTTTACCGCAACTTTTAAAGTTGGGGTATGAAGTGATTTATGTGGACTGTGAAAGCTCTGACCAATCCTTTGAATGGGCGCAAAGCATAGGCTGTAAAGTTTTTCGCCGCCAAAACAATATGAACCTGAACGTCAATAAATCCTTTGCTATGGAACAAGCCACAGGAGACTGGATTTTTTATGTGGATCCCGACGAGCGCTTTGATCAAAGTTTAATGGATGAGATTCAATCTAAAATTCAAAGCACAAAGGCTGTGGCCTTTAAGTTGCCCAGAAAAAATCATTTTTTTGGTCAATGGTTAAAATATGGTGGTCAGTATCCCGATTATCAATTGCGAGTTTTTGCCCGTGGAAAAGCCAGTTTTCCCAATCAGCATGTTCATGAAAGTCTTAAGGTGGATGGGGAAATAGCAACACTTATAAACAGCATGAACCATTACCCCTATTTAAGTATCTCGCAATTTTTAAAAAAAATGGATTTTTACTCAAGCTTTGAGGCTCAGCATCTTTTTAAAAAAGGTGTTAAAACTTCACCAGGCAATGCTGTTAAATATCTTTTCTTAAAACCTAAATCACGGATACTTCGACGTTATATATTTAAAAGAGGTTTTATGGACGGTATTCCAGGTCTTTTTGCCGCCGTTTTCGATGGAATAGGGTGGATGCTTCGCTATTTCAAACTCTGGGAGCTTGAAAAAAAAATCAATAATGAAAAGCGATCTGAATACTAAAAACGCTGGGTGCGCCTAAAGAGTTTCGGTCGAGCAATATTGTCCATTCTCCACCCACAGAAAAGCTCACCGTTGAAGTCCTAAAAAATTTAATTCCACCACCCACGCTCATTGAAAAGCCGCTGGACGTATCATCAGAGAGTTGTGCCATAGAGTTGTTGTGGGCTGAGGCAAAACCGTAACCAAATCCTGCACCCAAGTAAGGGCTAATGTCCCGGCTTGCAAAAAAGTATTGTGTATTGATCTGGGCTCCTAAAAGATAAGCATCAGAATTTTCAGTGGAGATTGCAAAATGGCTGCGAAGGCCAAGATCAAAATGCTGATCAATGTTCCAAGTATAGCCAAGTAAAAACCCAAGGGCTTGATCGGGTGAGTTCATGTTCGAAAAATAGCTTGGGCCAAAACCAAGGCTGACTTGCCGATAGGCTTCGACACGTTCAAAACTCCCTTTTAGCTTTTTTTCTTCGGCTTGCTAGGCCATTGTTTTTTGATTGTCGAAAAGGACGGCCTTTTGGGTATTAGTGCTCGAAGTTAAGACTTCATCAGTCGCAACACGCAGAGTGGATTCAAGTTCAGTCAAAGTGGCGGCATTCCATTGCCCTTGCATGATCTTTTCTTTTCCCTGCCACCTTGTCATAGATAAGGAATAGGTTTCAAGTTTCACGAGCTGGGCTTGTAAGTAATAATCGGCTTCACTTTCTACAGGAACCACATCATGCTGAGATGAGCTTTTAACTTGAAGGATAATTAGTTCTCGGATCGTCTTAAGTTGTTGGGTGTCAACACCAGTGCCTTGAACCGGTGCCACGTAAATATTGATAGCCCAAAGTGGATTTAAAAAAAGAACTTTTAAAGTCAAAAAAATGAAGCTGATCATCAATATTTCCTCGCAGAATTAAGATTTTGATGGAGAGCTTGCTTAAGTCAAGAAAGATTGAGTCAAAAGCTGACACCTTCATCTGTGGACGAAAAGGTTGGATTTAGGTATGTTTGTCGTTTGAGGGCTTAAAGAAAAGCCCAGTTGTTTAGTCTTCAGCGAAGGATTTACGAATGTCCCTATTGATTGATGCCGTTAAAGAGCTCACAATTTCTCAAAAAACAAAAGCCACAAGCACAAAAAATAAAGAATTACCTGTGCAAGTTTATTTTTTAGGGAGAAATGCCAGTTACCCAGCCCAGGTTCTAAAGGGGCTTCCTAAAAACACTCCCGAAAAAATTAAGAATAAATCACCCATAGAAATGTGGAATACCCCCAATGCACATCTGTGTTTTATTCAGTCCCAAATTGTTGAATCACCACAGCATTACGGACTTTTTGCTCCTTCGCCTTTTGCTATGGCTCGCGATCTTATTGGGGCCTGTTTTCGCCAATGGATTTCCCTAGGATCAACATCGATCAACATTGAATATTTTGGCGAAACCATTGATGAACTTAAAGGAATTGTGGTGGGTGTAGAAATGTCCAACTATCAGTTCAAAAACCTTTGGCCTAAAGTCAAAGCCTCACCACTTAAAATCTCTTACAAATCCAACGTTAAAAATCAAAAAGATATTATTAATGAAGCTTGTCATCTTTCAGAAGGGGTTAATCTCGCCCGATACTTGGTTGATTTACCACCGAATATCTTGACTCCAAAAAGTTACGCCCAATTTTTGCGAGATCTCTTCACGAAAAAACCAAAAACATCAGTGAGTGTTTGGGATGCCGAAAAATTAAAAAAAGAAAAGATGGGTCTCCATTGCGGAGTTGGACAAGGTTCTTCTGACAAATCATTTATGGTTCACATCGAGTATCGTAATGGTGATAAAAATCAAAAACCTTTTGCTATTGTCGGTAAAGGCATAACATTTGATACCGGCGGATTAGATATAAAGCCTTCGGCCAGTATGCGCTTGATGAAAAAAGATATGGGTGGATCAGCCAGTGTGGCGGGCCTTGCTCAATGGGTCATCGCCAGTCAGCAAAAATTAAATGCTGATTTTTATTTTGCCATTGCCGAGAATTCGGTAAGCGAAAATTCAATTCGTCCCGGTGATGTACTCACTGCTAGAAATGGTCAAACCGTTGAAATTCACAACACCGATGCCGAAGGACGATTAGTTCTAGCGGATGTCATGACTGTGGCTGTTGAAAAAAAACCAGCCTTTATTATTGATGTTGCCACACTCACTGGTTCTATCAAACAGGGACTAGGAACCATCACACCTGGATTGTTTTGCAACGATGATAATTTGGCTGAAGTCCTTATGCGCTCGGGTCAGACTATGGGAGATTTATCTTGGCGCATGCCACTCATCCCTGAAGAGAGATCCCGTTTACGTTCAGATGTGGCTGATCTCATCAACTGCACAGAAGGTTATGGTGGTGCCATAACTGCAGCACTTTTCTTAGAAAATTTTGTAGAACGTATCCCATGGGCCCATTTTGACATTTACTCATGGGTTGACCGTCCTAAGGGTGTTTATTCTGCAACAGGTGGATCGGGCCAATTGGTTCA